>CAYOUD010000163.1:0-5656 GCA_964407055.1 uncultured Bacteroidales bacterium
ATACTTGTACAATTTCTGGAGGAGATGTTATCAACCAACCTACAGCAATTTCTATTGATTCAGAAGCATATACTGATATTACTTGTCATAATGACAATGATGGAACAATAACTGTAACAGCTTCTGGTGGAACTGGCGCATTGAGTTTTGACATTGGTGCTGGTTCACAAGGAACAGGCAACTTCTCTGGATTAACGGCGGGAACATATACTGTTACTGTTACTGACATCAATATGTGTTCAGAAACAAGCACTCCTTTTGTTATTGACAATCCTTCCGTTATCTCAATAGACTCAGAAGCATATACTGACATCATATGTCATAATGACAATGATGGAACAATAACTGTAACAGCTTCTGGTGGAACTGGCGCATTGAGTTTTGACATTGGTGCTGGTTCACAAGGAACAGGCAACTTCTCTGGATTAACGGCGGGAACATATACTGTTACTGTTACTGTTACCGATATAAATACGTGTTCTGAAACAAGTACGCCGTTTGTAATAGACAATCCATTATCGATTGATATAACAGAATCACATACAGATGTATCTACATGTGGTGGCGCAGATGGAAGTATTGATATCACATCATCAGGTGGTACAGGAACTCTATATTATTCATGGACTGGCCCATCATTTTCATCATCTACAGACGATATAAGTGCTTTAATTGCAGGTGCATACATCCTTATAGTTTCTGATGATAATTCTTGTACAAATACAATAACTGTCCCAATTAGCGAAATTGGAACTCCAACAATTAGTTTAGATGATCAAACAAATGTGTTATGCTACGGGGCATGTACGGGAGATGCTACTGTAAGTGCTACCGGAGGTACTACACCATATACTTACACTTGGTCAAATAGTGACACTGGACCTTTTGCAGACGATTTATGTGCAGGTGTACATTCTGTAACTCTAATTGATGATAATCTTTGCTCATCAATAACAAATGTAACCATTACAGAGCCTGATGAATTATTAGCAACACATATCCTTACACATGAAACATGTTATGGTGCATGTGATGGAACTGCTACAATTACTGCTGCAGGCGGAACAGGTGCTTTCGATTATGATATTGGAACAGGAACACAAGCAACTGGTGACTTCCTTTCACTTTGTTCGGGAAACTATAATTACACAGTTACGGATATTAATGGTTGTGAATATATCGACAACTTTACAATACTACCGTATGAAATGGATGGATCTATAAGTGGCACAAATCCGCTTTGCAATGGAGATTGTAATGGTGATGCAACAATTCTAGCATCTGCCGGAAGTGGGACGTATTCATATTGGTGGAGTAATTCAGAAACGACCCCAACTATATCTAACTTGTGTGATGGATTATACAGTGTTACTATCACTGATATAACTACAGGTTGCACATTGGAAGAATCCATTGATATCGAAGAACCTGATTTACTTTCACTTGCGTTAATTTCCACAACAGATTCTGGTATCGCTGATGGAACAGCAACTGTAGGCGTTACCGGTGGAACTCCGCCATATGACTATCTTTGGAATGACGCATTGGCACAAACAACAGCTGTTGCAACATCTCTTCCGTGGGGAGACTGGACCGTAATTGTGACAGATGATAATGGATGTACAGAAACAGGCGAAATCACAGTTGTTTTATTTTCTACCGTAAATGATATTACGATAGCAACTCAAGTTAAATTATATCCGAATCCTTCAAACGGATTATTGAATTTTGACATTAGAAACTATCCTGATGATGAACTTTCGATAATAATTTACACAGTTAATGGTCAAATAATTTATAGTGACCAATATGAACTGCTTAATGGTGAATTAATTGAAACAATCGATTTATCAAATCAGTCTGCAGGGATGTATTATCTTAAAATTATTTCAGATAATTTAAATATTACTGAGAAAATAGTTTTAGAGAATAAATAATAATTTCAAATCGATTAAAATTAAAAGGTTGTCTCAACGTTGAGACAACCTTTTAAATATCTTGGAATAATTAGTGAAAAGCAATCGATGCTTAATAGACAAAAAGTACGCTGCAATCTTCTGGAACCACTGAAATTATTAGCTTTGAGGCAATTCAACAAATTCTCTAAAAACATCCCTAGCTTGTTAACTCAATAGAAATATATCCTACTAATTGACTGTTATTGTTAACCAGCCACTTATGTGGCATATATTTCCGCGATCACTTCTTCCAGCATCTCATCCTTGTCTTTACACACATTAACCCGGAAAATTCATACCATTCCCTTTGTGCAGATGCAAGGTGATACGCTGAGTGTGCCGAAGTGCGCCTAAGCCTGCAGACATAGTATACTATTTCAAGGGCTTAGCAACGAAGCAGAGGTGTAAAGATAATGGTAAGCATTACCTAATAGAAAAATGGGTTGCAGTAAGTTAAAGTATTTAGCAACAGCACCTTAGTTAACATCTGACTATTTGCGGTGAATTTTTCGGGTTAAATCCCAAACTAAGTAAGAGGAGCAATTTTTATCAATAAAAAAGTCGGAAGTCAGAAATTTCTAGCAGCAATTAATCTGCAAAAAAATCTTCTGTAAAATTCAAAGGCAATAATTGAGAGCCATTCTCAAAAACCCACAATTCATCTTTCCCAGCAAGAATTACCCGCATTGCCTGCTGATATCTACTTTCTGTTTCCTGCATAACCTGCCGGCAAGAACCACAGGGCGTTACAGGCATATCAGTAACCCCTTGATTTCCTGATTCGGCAACAACTAATAAATCTGTAACCGGGATATCGGGATATTTTGCGTTAGCATAAAACAGTGCCACTCTTTCAGCACACAATCCTGCAGGATAAGCTACATTTTCCTGATTGTTACCAGTGACAATTTCACCATTAGCAAGTCTGGCAGCAACACCAACACAAAATTTACTATACGGGGCATACGCACGCTTAACAGCTTCTTCTGCATGCTTCAACAATTCAAGGATATCCACTTCAACTTCATCACGCTGATATTTCTTATACTGTATTTTAATTTCTTCGTGCTTCATATGCTAAAATTACAAAAAAATATTGAATTAACCCTGTAACTAATAAAATATTTGCTCATAAAAAACGCATTATCACAGAAACAAGCGATTAAATAAGTTGACCCGCATTATTAACCGCATTTAATACAAATAATTTGTAACTTTATCATTATTATGCAAATACAACTTATTCTTTTGAATAATTTAACACCCAAAATTAGAAATCCCCGTAATATATCGGCAAATTTCGACGCCTCGCATCGACACAAAGGGAATCGAATGAATAATGCGGATTAAAATCCCTATTTTTGCAAAAAGCGATGAACTATGACATTTGAGATTGATAAGCAACCGGTTGAATCATTCATCATGATTGGAGATCGGGTTTTAATAAAACCTAGAGAAATTAGTTCAAAGACAAAATCGGGATTGTATTTGCCGCCCGGAGTTAAAGAAAAAGAAAGCACGCAAAGCGGATATGTCATAAGAGTTGGACCGGGATATCCCATGCCAGCACTCGGTGAAACTGATGAACCGTGGAAACAACAGGAAAATGTCAAATATGTCCCTTTGCAGGCTCAGGTTGGCGATTTGGCAATCTATATGAACAATGGCGGAAATGAAATAATATTTAAGGGTGAAAAATATCTGATTTTTCCTCATTCTGCGATATTAATGTTAATCCGTGACGAAGGATTATTTGAGTAACACTTATTGTTGCTTTTTACGGTAGGCAGACAAGGCCCAAAAACTTGCAATTACAATTCCAATGGCAAGCCCTAACAGATATCCTAGTGATGGATTCAAACTCAATCCGCCGCTTAAATTTGGAGCAACCAGAAAGTAGGTAACGCAAATTGTTGTCATAATAAACGCAGGGACAGACAAGAGCCAGTGAAATTTATTTTCCCGTTTCAAATACATGGCACCGGTCCAAAGAACAAAACTTGCCAGAATTTGATTCGATAATCCCAAATATTTCCAAACCGTTGCAAAATCGAGCTGAGACAAAATAAATCCAAGCACAAATAGCGGAATGCTAACCACCAACCGACTTGATATGGATTTTTGTTTAAATTTAAACATGTCGGCAACCGTTAATCTTGCTGATCTGAAAGCCGTATCGCCGGTACTTATTGGCAAGGCAATAACTCCGATAATGGCAAAAATTGCCCCGATTTTTCCTAACCAGGAACGACTTATTTCATCCACTACCCAAGCTGCATTGTTTCCATGTTCTGCCAGTGTTTTGTTGAGTGCATCTACCCCACCGAAATAATTCATCGCAGCAGTGGCCCAGATAATGGCAACAATTCCTTCAGCTATCATGGCTCCGTAAAAAATCTTGCGCCCCTGATTTTCATTTTTCAGGCAACGAGCCATCATGGGTGATTGTGTGGCATGAAAGCCCGAAATTGCACCACAGGAAATCACAATAAACATCATAGGATAGAGTAGATTTTTCTCTGGCAGGGAATGCCAGTTTTTAAGTGATGAGCTGCTTATCTCAATCATAGACAACTCTCCGCTAAATCCTTTAATCATCATCATCACAGCAATACTTACTGCCATAAATAAAAGTGCAATTCCGAAAATCGGATAAATTTTCCCGATGATTTTATTGATGGGCAAAAGGGTCGCAAGTAAATAGTAAGCAAAAATTGCGTAAAGCCAAATCATTTTCCCTCCGGATGTCAATAATGCCAACAATCCTGCCGGTCCGGTTACAAACGCGACGCCAACAAATACCAGCAACAAAACGGTGAAAACACGCAAAATTTGCTGAATACTTACTCCGAGATATTTCCCAACCAGCTCAGGTAAACTTGCGCCACCGTTTCGGATGCTTAGCATGCCTGAAAAATAATCGTGAACAGAACCCATAAAAATGCAGCCAAGTACAATCCAAACATATGCCCACGGCCCGTAAGCAGCGCCCAGTATTGCGCCAAATATCGGACCAAGTCCTGCAATATTCAAAAATTGAATCATAAATACTTTCCAGGGTTTCATCGGAATATAATCTATGCCGTCCTGTTTCGTATATGCTGGCGTTTTTCGGTTTTTATCTATCCCGAAAAATCGTTCAATAAAGCGTCCGTATAATACATACCCGGTTATTAAAGCTGTAATTGAAATTAAAAACGTCCACATGACAATTGATTTTTTGCAAATTTAGCGAAACTTTGCTTTCGTTGTCATTGTGTATTGTCTGTTTTTTGTCATGCATGAGAAATGAGTATGAGCATTGGGCTTCTCTGTACTCCGCTCTCACTCTCGCTCTGATTTTAGTGGGTGTTGATAAGTTGTGCGGGTTGCACTGACCAATTTTGTTCACTATGTTTGAGGGTAAGCAAAAACATGAAGATAAGGTTGAAAAAATGGCGCAGTGGCATGGAGGCTGTAATCTCCAATATCAAACGCGGATACAATTTGCGCCGTTGTACGTGGAAGGGATGGGAACATTTTGAGGCCAACGTTTTATGGAGTGTTATTGCCTACAATATCAGGGTGATGACCGCCCATTTAGTGAGGTTGGTTTAGCAAATTTAGCCCATTAAACAGCTCCTTAAAAACGGGTAGCAGGGAAAGTTGTACCCTAAAGTCAAACAATGTGGTAGTAAACGAGCTGAAAACAAGAAAAA
>CAYOUD010000164.1:0-4000 GCA_964407055.1 uncultured Bacteroidales bacterium
TTTGCGATGAATAATGCAGGTTAAATGGAAACGCCTCCTTTTATACCAATTTAATTACAAAATGCCCTATTGGATATTGTAATTATATTGGTATTATACCGGTTTTTCTGTAGGAATATTAATTTTGCATTGTGAATCATTATCAGGAGACTAATTATTTTTATTTAAACTTAAAAGCCTACAAATGGTTTATCTGAGGAATTATTATGGAATCACAATACATGAAAAATCAGGCTTTTGAAACTGCATATACTGAACATCCGGAGTTTTTACGGATTTCAGATTTTTCGCAACAAAAATCTGGTAAATTGTTTTTGTCATCACTTACAGGTTCTGCGTTTAGCATGCTGTTTTACGCGATCTTTCAAAATAAGAAAAAGCAACATCTCATCATATTGCCTGACAAAGAAAAGGCAGCTTATGTGTACAACGATTTACAGAAGCTTAGCAATCGTGATGAGATTTTTCAATTTTATCCCTCTGCATACAAACGAAGCGTTGAGTACAATCAAATTGACAGTACAAACATTCTCCTAAAAACCGAAGTTCTGAATCGAATCAGTACCAGTCGGAAACCTTATGTTTTAATTACGCATCCTGAAGCACTTATTGAGGCCGTTGTTCCGAGAAAAGCACTCAAAGAAAACAGTTTGGAAATGCAGGTGGGAGATGAATTCTCTCAGGGATTTATTCAGGAAGTTCTGGATAATTACGAGTTTGAACAAGTCGATTTTGTGTATGAACCCGGAACTTATGCTGTCCGTGGCGGGATTATTGATATTTACAGCTTTTCGAATGAACAGCCTTATCGTGTTGAGTTTTTCGGCGATGATATCGAAAGCATTCGCAGTTTTGATCCGGAAACACAAATATCAACGCAAAAGTTCAAGAAAATAGCTATCGTACCTAACATTCATGATCGGTTGAACACAGAGAAAAAAGTGCCGTTCATGAAGTTCCTGAGTGATACGGCAACGGTTTGGATCCAAGATCCCGATTTTGTTTTGCAGCGAATTGAAAGCATCTGGGAGAAAGCCAATCGTCGTTTTGATTCCGGTCAGAATTCCGATGTGAATGAAAATCCCATATTGGATCCGCATCAGCATCTTACGCCTCCTGATGTGTTGAAAGATTATTTGGCACAATTTCCTGAAATAGGCTTTGGTCAGAAACAGGATTCTGTTTATGAAACGATTATCCCTTTTTCAAGCGTTCCTCAACCAGCATTTCAAAAGAATTTTGATTTGTTGATTCTGGAAATTGCAACCCGTGAGCAAGATGGATATCACACCTACATTCTATCTGATAATGAAAAACAGATTCAGCGCATTCGGGATATCTTTACGGATAAAGGCGAAAAAATACAATTTGAATCGGTCTTTTATGCCCTACATCAAGGATTTATAGATCATACATTGAAACTTTGTGTTTTTACCGACCATCAAATTTTTGAACGCTATCATAAATATCAGCTTAAAGGAAATTTTGCCCGTAAGGATGTGATTAGTCTCAAGGAAATTCACGATTTACAGCCCGGAGATTATGTTGTGCATATAGATAATGGGGTCGGGAAATTTGAGGGCTTGCAGAAAATTGTAAATGACGGAAAAATACAGGAAGTTATCCGTATTCGCTACGATCAAGGCGATGTGCTTTTCGTTAATATTCATTCCTTGCACCGGATATCAAAATATCGGGACAAAGAAGGCGAAATGCCGAATATTCACCGTTTGGGCTCAGGACATTGGGCACGAATTAAAGAACGGACAAAAAAGAAAGTAAAAGACATTGCCCGTGATTTGATTATGTTATATGCTAAGCGGCAGGATAGTGACGGATTTGCGTTTTCTGAGGATACTTATTTGCAGCGCGAACTTGAATCATCATTTATTTACGAAGATACTCCCGACCAACTGAAAGCCACACTTGCCATAAAAGAGGACATGGAAAGTAAAACTCCGATGGACAGACTGGTTTGTGGCGATGTGGGTTTTGGAAAAACGGAAGTTGCCGTTAGGGCTGCGTTTAAATCTGTTACTGACAGCAAACAGGTTGCAGTTTTGGTTCCCACAACAATTCTTGCATTCCAGCATTACAACACATTTAAAAGCCGGCTTGAAGATTTGCCAGTTCGTGTTGATTACGTAAGTCGATTAAAAACATCGGCAGAAATTAAAAAAACTTTAAATGCTTTGAAATCAGGAGAAATTGATATCCTTATCGGAACACATCGTTTGGTAAGTAAAGATGTGGAATTTAAAGATCTTGGATTATTAATTATTGATGAGGAACAGAAATTTGGTGTTGCGATGAAGGAAAAATTGAAAAAACTTAAACTGGATGTTGATACATTGACATTAACGGCAACACCTATTCCACGAACCATGCAGTTTTCGCTTATGGGAGCAAGAGATTTGTCCGTGATAAATACGCCGCCACCGAACAGACATCCCATCTTAACGGAATTACATACTTTCAATCACGAAATTATTCGCGAAGCCATTATGACGGAGGTAAACCGAAACGGACAAGTGTTTTTCATTCATAACCGAGTGCAAAATATTGTTGAGGTTGAAACATTGATTAGACGAATTTGTCCCGAGGTAAAAGTGCGCTATGCCCATGGACAAATGGACGGGAAGCAACTGGAGCGTATTATGCTGGAGTATATGCGCGGTGATTTTGATGTTTTAATTGCAACTACGATTATCGAAAACGGACTGGATATTCCAAATGCAAATACCATCATTATTAATAATGCAAACAATTTCGGACTCAGTGATTTGCATCAGCTTCGAGGCAGGGTTGGTCGCTCGAATAAAAAAGCATTTTGCTATTTGTTGGCACCACCACTGACACATGTGACTGCTGATGCCAGGCGTCGCTTAAAAGCAATAGAAGAGTTTACTGATTTAGGCAGCGGAATTAATATTGCAATGCAGGATTTAGATATCCGTGGTGCCGGGGATATTCTCGGTGCAGAGCAATCCGGTTTTATTTCAGATATGGGATATGAAACCTATCAGAAAATTCTTAAAGAAGCCATTCAGGAGCTTAAAGAAGATGAGTTTAAAACCATGTTTAATCAAAATAAGGATATTAAAGTCTTTGATTCCAATTATCATTATGTGAATGATTGCCAGATTGAAACCGATTTTGAAGTGCTGCTTCCGGATGATTATATTGAGTCGGTTTCTGAACGCATTCATTTATACCGCAAACTCGATAATATTGAGCAAGAGTCTGAGCTTTTAAAATTTGAATCGGAATTAAAAGATCGGTTCGGGGATTTGCCGGAACCTGTAAACGGCATGCTGGAAGTGGTTCGCTTGCGTTGGATTGCACAGAAACTCGGGCTTCAGCGGATTGTGATTAAAAACCAACGATTTATCGGATATTTTCCGCAGGATCAAAAATCTGTCTTTTATCAAAGTCCCGTATTTTCAGGGATTATCGGTTATATACAAAAGTTTCCCGGTAAATTGATGTTGAAAGAACAGAACAACAAACTTAGCTTACGAATCCGCGATGTTGCAACAATCCAATCTGTACGTAATTTCCTTGAAACCATGCATGGAGAGATTGCTGAACGAAATTCACAAAAATAAATTATTCAAGTTTAAGCAGTTTTTCCATAGCTGCGTATTGATACGGATTTTCACTATCCCGAATATAGATATATTCAGATTTAGCCTTTGTTATACTTTGTCTTTTCAAATACGAATTTGCAATTGTCCAGCGTGCATCCCAATAGTTTGGTGAGCTTTTCGGTATGTTTTGCAGAATTTGAATTGCTGATTCATAATTACCGTTGTAATATGCAGCCATTCCGTTTTTAAATGGTTCGGCTTCCGGTTGTGTCCCATTCTGATTAACGGCAAGAGTTTTATCGGAACGACTCCTTGATGCCACTGTCATTTCTTCTGAATCCATTACTGCACCACTAAACGAGGCATCTTGTTCTGCTTTTGGGCTTGGCTCATTTGTTTCTGCTAAGACA
>CAYOUD010000164.1:4100-5643 GCA_964407055.1 uncultured Bacteroidales bacterium
ACGAAGGTTTCCGTTGCTCGATGTTCCTGCCATGTTTACTTCATCTGAGTCTTGCTCAATGTTTAATGCATCGATTTGTGTTGACTCTTGAGAGTTCACCGCTCCAACAGTTTCTGATGGAGTTCTTTCTGTTATCTCATCTGCAATTTCTGATTTACTAATTGATTCCGGTGATTTTTCCTGCGTTTTTGCTTCAATATTATCAAACCGGGCAATTTCTTCAGCAAGGGGATCCTCAGTAATGATAATTTCGCCCTCACCCTGACTTGATGAACTTATTTCTTTAGCTACCTGGAATTCAGGAGTTTTTGTTTGCTTTAATTGTGTAATGAGAAATACGCTACTTGCTGCAATTAATACAAATCCCGCAGCCATGGATAATCGGCGAATGATGATTTTACGTTTCCTGCCAGTTGCATTGAAAAAAGTTTCCGATGCACGATTTGTTGCGGCGTTAAAATTACCTTCTGAACCAAACTTTGAAAATCCTTCAACAATATCACTGCACATTTCGCAGTCCACCAAGTGTTTTTCTACTTCATGTGCTTCGTCTCTGTGCAGTTTCCCTCTGGAATATAACCAAAGTTTGGATTCATCAATATGATCCGTTTTGTCAAAGATATGTGAGAAATTTTCGTTCATTTTTTTCCTTCCAAAATCAATTTCAGGTTTCGTTTTCCATTCTGAATATAGGATTTTACTTTTTTAATATTGTATCCGCTTTCGCGGGATATTTCCTCATACGTTTTGTTTTCAATATAAAACAATTCAACACAAACTTTTTGTTCGGGTTTTAATCGTCCTAATGCATCCTGCACGATTTTTATTTTATCTGCTTTTTCATTTTCCTCACTTGGATACATTGAGTCCTCAGATTCCATAAAACCGTCTTGCTCCTGTTGGAAAAGCCCTTTGTGCTTACGGAAAGCACTTGCACTACGGTGATGTAGAAGACAATGGTTTTTGGACACAGAATACAGCCAAGTTTTAAAAAAATCAACCGTATGATTTTTTAATTTTTTAAATAGGGATTCGAAGATTTCTACCGTTAATTCTTCCGCGAGCGTCGTGTCCTGAACATATTTCATGCAAACAGCGAGTACAAAACCAGAATAGCGATTGAACAGCTCCCCGATCAATGCTTTATCTCCCGTTTTGCGGTACATTTCAATCAGCGTCTGATCTGCTTCATCCATTCGAGCCGATGACAAAAGAATAACCATCATATGGGAAATAAAGGTACGAAGATTTTTTAATTTAAGGAATGAATTAGAAAAGAATGTTTCTGTGAATTTGTAAAAAAATTTGTTGTTCGATTTTTAAGACCATAAAAATTCCTTTGCGATGAAAAAATCACCTGTAAAAGTTCCCCAAAAAAAGCGACATTTTGATGTGTATCCTTGCGTATTTTGGTCTTCGTTTATAGTGATTGTCCCGTTTATAACCATTATGTTGTGGATTGGAGAGCCCTTGCCAAAGGTTGTCCCCAAATTTGTGCCTTGCATCTTATTCATTAAATTTGTTTCTTGAAAGAAAAGAATTA
>CAYOUD010000165.1:0-5639 GCA_964407055.1 uncultured Bacteroidales bacterium
ATTTGCACAAAATTTGTTTCTTGAAAGAAAAGAATTAATAGAAGGCCCCTATAGTGAAAAGTAGAATTATAACTAGCGTCCGGCATTTTTGTCGGACGTTTTTATTTGCATTTATTGTCAAAAACTTGATCAAATGCTAATTTCAAAACCAATTCATTTTAATATAAGAATTTGATTCTGTCAAAGTCAATCGCTTTGTTTGAAAGAAATAATTTTGCTGAACATTGATTTTTATAGCGCTTTGGGTTCGGAGTATTATGATAACTGATGAAAAATTAAACTTCAAGTTTGAATTTTGAAACTAAGCAATGAATTTTCCCCTTTTGTATTATCATAGTCGTTTTGTGTCGATATCTTGAGGATGGAGAACAACAATCTGAGCGAATACATGTTTAAAAGGAATAATTATGTTTATGAAAATAAAAAGTTTTTTAAAAAAGAATCGCATACCGATTATTGGAGTTCTTATCGGAGGGCTTGGCGGATACCTGTATTGGTATTTTGTCGGTTGCTTAAGTGGAACTTGCCCAATGAAACAACTTTGGTATTATGACGCCTTGCTGGGAGCCCTTATTGGATGGGTTATTGCAGATTTAATTCAATCATTTATTAATAAACGAAAAAAACGAAAGGAAAACGATGAAATCATTTAAATTATTTATGTTTTTGTTTTTACCACTGATGATTGGTGCTGCGGTAAGCTCTTGTGCTTCTACTGATGGTGGTAAAGGTGATGTTGTTGTGATAGAAAGCAGCGAAGAATTTTATGAGTTAATCGAAGGAGATACTCCCGTGATGGTTGATTTTTACGCTGATTGGTGTCGTCCATGTCGTATTCAGGGCCCGATTGTTGAAGAGCTCGCTACGGAAATGCCCGGGAAAGTCATTGTTGCAAAATTAGATGTTGACAAATTTCCGCGTATCTCATCAAAATATGAGGTTACTGGTATTCCGAGCATCATTTTATTTAATAATGGGAAACAAATTTGGAAAAAAGTTGGCTTACAACAAAAACCGGGACTTAAAGCTGCGATTGAAGCACATTTGAAATCAAAATCTTAATTGGGTTTTTGGTTGTGATTGGATAAAGCCATATCTTTACTGCATTAAGCAGTGAGCTTTAATATATGGCAAAAGCAATAAATCAAAAAATCGCATACAGAGCAGGATGGATAGCCGTTATAGGGAATATCTTGTTGTTTATTCTAAAGCTCTGGGTTGGAATAATTAGTGGCTCGGTTGCGCTAATGGCAGATGCTTGGCATACGCTTTCTGATTCAGCATCTTCAATTATTTTAATTGTTTTCTACAAAGCTGCCGGCAAACCCCCGGATATGAATCATCCATACGGTCATGGTCGGTTTCGGCTGGTTGCATCTATTATTATCGGTGCAATTTTGGTAATGATTGGATTGAATTTCGGAATTGAAGCTGTTCAAAAACTTATTTCCGGCGAAACTGCTGAATTTGGACTTTTTGCAATTCTGGTTACCGCGCTTTCAATGCTGGTAAAGGAAGGCATGGCGCGATATTCGTTACATGCTGCAAAAAAACTCGACTCCTTAGCGCTTAAAGCAGATGCTTGGCATCATCGTTCCGATGCAATTTCATCATTGGTTATACTTCTAGGTATATTGATGCAGTCTTTGGCTTGGTGGATTGACGGTGTTTTAGGACTGCTGGTTTCTGCCCTAATTATTTGGACTGCATGGAAAATCATAATCGAAGCGATTGATGTTATTCTTGGTAAGAAAGCCGATGGTGAGCTTATCCATAAAGTGCGCGATATTGCCAATGAAGTTGTCGGATTTGATGTCTTATCTCACCATTTTCACTTGCATTCTTATGGTGACCATAATGAGTTGAGTTTCCACATAGTGCTTCATCCTGAAATGCCGTTACGAGACGTAAATCAGTTGATGTGTGAAATCCGCAACCGCGTAAGAAATGAATTAGATGTTGAACCTACAATTCAAGTTGATGCAAATTATTAAATGGATTTTTACTTTTATTGCACTTAGTTTTGGTGCTGAATATTTGATGGCGCAAACATTGGAGCAAAATTTGTTGGAAAAATACCTGAATTACCGACAACGCCTTGAAAATGAGTTTGTTGTGATTAGCTCGGATGTGGAGTTGTATGGCGTAAATATTCCTGCAATTGACAGGAAAACTGATACTTATGGCAATCAAAATTTACGATGGAGCGATGGAAACAGTAATTTTAATAATTACATTTCCATGTTAGTGACTGAAATTGTATTGCTGAAAAAATTCGGAAATGATTACCAAACGAGTTTAAATGAATTAATCTATACGTTTTTAGCAATAGAGCGCCTAGACTTGTATTCAGAATATAACTTGCGAAAGTTTTGGGATAACAAAATCCTGCATGAGGGCGACTCTATCAATGCCTATATAAAATATCCTGCAGATATCAATGGATTTATGCTTCGCGATGATGTTAGTCTCGGGTTTTGGATGAGGTATTATCCACATTTTGGAATGGAATTTGGAAAACTCGATGAGAACTTAACAAAAACGAATAAATATTTTTCGGTTTTTCAGCAGGGAATAGAACCCATGCAGGCAATGAGTCAGGATAATGTGATTCGAATGTTGGAGGCTCTGGCTTTAACACATCATTTAATGGAAAAGGAGCCAATTTATAATGTTCCGATGAATTTTATTAATCCCTTAATCCCGCATTACTTAATAACGCAGGATATTATGACCGAGGATAGCGTGGATTTTAAGCGATGGACTGAGGATATTGCGACACGACTTATTAAAAACATGCAGCAGCCTGAAAATCAGGTGAAAATGTGTCTTAAGCCATGGTATAAGATTGGACAAGAAAGCAGCAATCAGTTTTTGTCAATTCTTTCTACCCGCTGGTATATGACCAATCCTATTCGAAGAAAACCCGTTGCCGAAGGTTCCGGAAATGATTTTGGGATTTTTATCAATGCGTATGGATTGGGAGAATATGGCAAACGATTGACTGGTAAAGATGAATTTCATTTTCAAGGTTCTGAATCAGGCTTGTCAAAATGGCTTTTTAACATGGCTGTATATAAAGAAATCCGTTTGCCAATCGGTGCAAGCATTCCGCTTCCGAAAAATTGGGATGATGTATTGCCTAGAACCCTTGCTGCAAGTGCAAATATAAATAGCAACAGAAAAAAGATTTTTTTGCAATTGCGTGATAAACGTGCCGATCATACCTTTGAGCATATGATAATGACGAATTATTTAATGAATAAAGCGGAATTAGCCGATTTTTATCATCCGGGCACGGCAATGTGGATAGAAGATTCAATATTTATTGCCGATATCCTTGCAGAAGCACCTCCGAACGGACCATTTTCCGACACTTCAATGGCTAACTATTCAGTGCATTGGTGTACATCCTCACGAGTAATTTGGCCTGCACATGAACCATCTAAACGAGCCACTAAAGATTTTGAATTTGCAGGGATTGATTACCTGATGCTACATAATTTGTACCGTTTGGTTTATGGTGGTGATAATTATTATCTAAACTTGAATCCGGTAAGAAAACGAGATATGAATTTTAATAAATATACCAAAGAAGGAATGCAGGAAAATTCAGAGTTTTTTATTCATGCACCTGTTATTGTTCGTGAGAAATAGATTTTTAAACGATTCGCCCCAATAATACAAATTGTGTTTCAGATTGATTGATAAAGAAATAAAATGAATTGTATCGGCAATTTTGATTCACAATCGGTATTACAGCAAAACACGCATAGAGCACGCAGTGAGAGTATGCGCCATTTTGATGTTTAATCGGTATAAATCTCATTTTTGAAGAATTTCAATTACAAATCATTAGATTTATACCTGATTCAAATTATTCCCAATTTGTAAAGTGGGTGTTTTTGAGCATTAAATTAGCAGTCAAGCAAGAGTGAATCGGAATAATTTCCAGAAAGTCACCATATTGCATCAATTGCTGTTCTTTTGACGAGGTATGGATTATGCCATGTTCCTGTGATAATCGATTAACATTCAGTCGATTAGATAGTGGCTTTCGTCCTTCTTTTGAGTGGATTGCCACAACTTGTCCGTAACAGTTTTCTCCGTCTATTTGTATTGCTTCTTTTGATAAATGTACAGCTCCTGCATGAATTACCAGCTCATTGCGTTCGGAATATTTCCCGATAATGGGAGCAAATAAGCGGATCGCAATCTGCTCATAGGTGCAAGCTCCAAGTTTTTCTTGCATCAGGTCGTAGTACACAAAATTTCCTGGTCGGATTTCATTTACGCCATTGAAATTTTCGGTAGTGCTTATTGCCGGTGTATCACCAATGCTGAGCATAATATCATTCAAAAGTTTAGATTTTAGCTTATGCAATTGTTCAAGGCTATCATCATGAAGATGTGATATTTCAGCGGAATCTTTCGCATGGTACATCTGTCCGTTATGCACTAACAATCCGTGAAAATTTAGGTGTTTTGAAGATTCAGCGACCTGAATAAGTTGTTCAAATTTAGATACATCATCAACCGGTAATCCGCTTCTGCGATATCCTGCATCTGTTTTGATGTAAAAGGAAACAGTGCGTTTTAAAGATTTGTCTAACGCTTGAAAAACTTCAACAGAATCAAGGCATATCAATATTTTTATGTTTTCTGGAATGGCATTCAAACGATGAATTTCATTCAAATTAAATAGTATCCCAATGCAAATATCCTGAAATCCCATATCAATAAATCCCAAACACATGTCCATGCTGGAAACGGTTATTTTATCGATGCCTTCAGCTTGCAAAATGCGGGCTACCTCTATTGATTGGTGCGTTTTTACATGTGGGCGAAACAAGAGATTATGCTTGTCTGCCTTTTGTTTCATACTGCGAATATTGTGTTGTACAATAGCTAAATTAATAATGAATGTTGCTTTTTCTAATTCGGACAATTTCATAACTTTGTTAAATTGAAAATCGAATATAATAATAATAAATAACATTATGGAAAATTACATGAAATCTGCGCAGGATTTGTGGCCGGAGCTTGAATGGATTAAGGATGACAATCTTCGGGAGCAAGTGTCTAACACATGGGCTTTGGCGCTTGAAAAAAGTGTGCTTACTTCTGAAGATTTGAATCGAATTCCGTTTACACTTTTATGCGGACCAGATTTGAAAGTTACTTTCATGGATCATAAACGTGCAGTTGTGCATGTTGCAAAAGATGCAGGAGAGAAAGTTAACTCATTTTTTAAAGGTGAATTAACTGCTGATATGGATGTGTTGATTGCCGGTGCAATTCTTGCCGATGTCGGTAAATTGCTGGAATATGTGCTCGATGAAAACGGGAATGCAGTGCAGGGAAATTATGGGAAATATCTGAGACATCCGTTTTCCGGCGTAAGTCTGGCTGAATCTTGTGGTGTACCAGCTGATGTTTGTCATATTATTGCAACTCATGCAGGTGAGGGAAATATGGTGAAACGTACAACTGAGGCGTATTTGGTGCATCATTCCGACTTTATGACTTTCTTGCCGTTTAAAGAAAGATTAGAAGTGAAATAAACATTTTTACTTATAAATGCTTTAACCCGGAAAATTCATGCCATTCCCTTTGTGCAGATTTGAATCATCTAAACC
>CAYOUD010000166.1:0-5637 GCA_964407055.1 uncultured Bacteroidales bacterium
CGAAAATCGGGGTTACGGAGTTTTTGATTTTAAAGTGTCATAACATAAGGTGCTGCTGATTAAAATTTTGCCTTACTGCAATCCATTTTTCTATTAACTCTAATTTGGTGTAATGCTTACCATTATCTTTGCACATCTGCTTCGTTGCTAAGCCTTTGAAAAGCAGGTTAGGCGCACTTCGGCACACTCAGCGTATCACCTTGCATCTGCACAAAGAGTATGACATGAATTTTACGGGCTAAATTCCTCATCGCCAGCCGCTGGTTCAGAATGACAGCCATTTGCTCGATTGGGGATCTAAAAACTTTTATCGGACAACCAGTTTTTTTAATAAAAGAAAGTCCGGAAAAACCGGACTTTCTCGACACAATGTGTTGTATGAAATGTTAAAACCTAAAGCCAATAGTTGCCAACACAGAATGTCTTAAATTATCAATCTTTGTTTCAGGAGCATCTAATCCATAACCTTCATACATCAGGTATTTTTTAGACTTGTTCTGATAAACATAGGCCATATCAAAAAAGAAAGCTTGTGTTCTGAATCCAAATCCACCTGAAAATTTCATCAAATCATCACCGGCATTTATTTGTCCGGATGCAAAAGGACTGGTAATATATGAATATCCACCGCGCAATGCGATTAAACCAAGCTTGTATTCTGCACCTACTTTAAATGCGTGTGAGGCTTTAAACGCATCCTGAATAGCATCATTTTCTTCATTAAAAGAATATCCGTCTGAGCGTAATTTGCTGATGGAGTAATCCAGAAATTCATAATCGAAACTCACAATTGCCTGATTCATTATAATAAACGACATTCCAGCAACTGCACGTAGGGGCGAAATCAGGCTGTATTTAAAATATCCTGATGGTGATGCATAGCTATAGGATGTATCAACAAAAACTGAGCTAAAGTTAGTACTGTACTCTTCATACATATTATAAAAAGTCGGAGTATGCAATGCAGCAGCTACTCTCATCCAGTCAAGCGGACGATAAATTGCTCCGATTTTAAAATTATATCCCGTACCATCAGCCTCAAACCGATCGGTATATTCAAAGGAATTAAAATCGGTAATCAAGTCATTGGGGTCTTCCTCTTCATAAAAAATGTTTTGAGAAAAATTCACATTCTGAATTCCAAAACTAGCTCCAATATACAATTGATGATTGAAATTGAAACCAGCGGAGAAAACATATTCACCCATGTATCCTTTACGGTTTATAGCCATGCGTTGAGCCTGACCTCTTGCATCATATGCACTCATATAGGCAGTTGTATCCGGAACAATGGGGTCAAAAAGATAAGTTTCCCAGGCAGGAGTCAAATAGAAGTTATCAAATGAGCTAACATCTACACCATTCGCTCTGGAAGCAAAATGGTCTGTCATTGAATTAATGGAATTTTCACCTTCAATTTCAATGACTTCATTAAAATTATTTAGGTTATTATATCCAAAACCAAAACTCATGCTTTTTAAGGCATAATCTTCAGCATCAATTAATATAGTGCCAACATATCCAATGTTACCCATGTTGACATTATAGGTAAAATCTGTTTCGGAATTTCCGAGAAAACTAGCATTTGAACGTGTATATGCAATTGACGGAGTAAAGGTAAATTCAGAACTACGATACACTCCCAGCCCGGCAGGATTCAAGCTGATGGCCGAAAAATCGCCACCCAAACTACTAAACGCACCTGCCATTGAGCTAAACCTTGCGGTTCCGGTTCCGTCCAATGAGGAGTATCGCAATGCATCCACCTGATTTTGGCCAAAAGCTGTCAGGCTGAACGCAAGGATTGCTATTATAACGCTATATCTTTTCATTGCTTTAAACTTTCTTTAGTTAAACAAATATTATCTTCTGCCGCCACTACTACTACTGCTGCTTCCTGAACTTCCTGAGCTTCCTGAGCTTCCTGAGCTTCCTGATGAACCTCCGCTAAAACTACTTCCGGATGAGCGACTGGATGACGACCCACTACTTTTATAACCACTTCCGGATGAACGGCTGGATGAAGACGAACTGCGCGAAGGTTTACTGTAACTCGAGTTACTTCTTGATGAAGAAGACGGTCTTGAGTATCCTGAGCTGTTATTCGAGCGTGAAGAACTTGGTCGTGTATAAGATGAACCACTAGACCGTGGTTTGCTATTTACAGATGAGCCTGAATTCCGTGAATTTGTATTCGGTCTCACATTTGACGGTGAGTTACCGCTTGGCCGAGTATAAGTTCTACTATTGTTATAGCGGGTACCTGAATTACTTTGTGGTCTCTGATAATAGCGCGGCTTACGCGTATTAGAATTATTAGATTCCGACGGTTTCACAGAGTTTCTATTCGGATTGCGAGTTCTCGAATCAACCTGTGGTTTTCTCTCGGATGAAACACTACTACTGCTGTTTCCTTCACGAATGTTTACAGGACTTCTTTCTGAACTGCTTACTCTGCCTTCAGTCGGTTTTTTGTTCACATCGGGTTTATCACCATTTTCATTTCTGTCAATTTCACTGGCACTTGTACCGGCACCTCTACCAGAAACTGATGTTGAATTAGCACTTTCACGACCAGCATTCACAGCATTCACATTATCAGTTTTCACACCAGTACGAGAATCTCCCGGCTGACGATTACCACTGGCACCACTTCCATCTCCACCTACGGAGCCACGATGTCCAACGAAGTTATTGCTATCATCATTTGAGTCACCCCAATAATCATTGTAACCGCCACCACCACCGGCATAATAACCAGTCCAGTAACCACTCCAATAAGGGCTATATCCATAATAATAGGGATTATAGTAAGGAGAATACCATGAATTATAACGCGGATAATAACCTACACCATACCATGAACTGTACCACGGATTGTACATTCCCCAATTAGATGTAATATAAAACGAATCATAATAATAAGGATCATAATAATACGACCCATGAAAACGCATCAACCTGTCTGCATAAGAATAATCATCACCGTAATAGTAATTATTTTCTATATAGTTACCATTATCATAATAAACAGAATCTTCTGCATAATATTCATCATCTGAATAATATCCATCTTCCTCATAATACCCATCATCATAATAGGTGTCATCAGCATACTGATTTGTTTCAGCGGGATCTTCATATTGAGATGAATTGATACTTTCAGAGCTGTTATATTGACTGTTATTACTTGATTCTGCAACCATTTCCTTTCCAGGAGAATAATATACATCATCATAACCATACCCTTCACCAAGATATACACTGGTAGTGCATCCTGAGGCGAGGATAATAATTCCGAGTGATATTAGCATAAAATGTTTCATGGTATAATCTTTATTTTTTATAGTTTTGACAAATAAAATTTCAATTGATTTAGTGCAAATTTCATACCACAATTATTATGTCGAAAGGATTGACAAAACGTAGCGAAAATTACTCACAATGGTACAACGAACTCGTTGTGAAAGCTGATCTTGCAGAAAATTCAGCAGTGCGTGGCTGCATGGTTATAAAACCATACGGATACGCAATTTGGGAAAAAATGCAAGCACAGTTAGATAAAATGTTTAAGGACACTGGGCATATGAATGCCTATTTCCCATTATTTATCCCAAAATCTTTCTTTAGCAAAGAAGCCAGCCATGTTGACGGCTTTGCAAAAGAATGTGCTGTTGTCACGCATTATCGGTTAAGAACTACAGAGAACAATGAAATTGAGGTTGACCCAAATGCTAAACTCGAAGAAGAGCTAATTGTTCGACCAACATCGGAAACCATAATTTGGAGTACCTACAAAAACTGGATACAGTCCTATCGAGATTTGCCGATCCTTGTCAACCAATGGGCAAATGTTGTTCGATGGGAAATGCGCACCCGATTTTTTTTACGTACTACTGAATTTCTTTGGCAAGAAGGGCATACAGCCCATGCAACCAAAGAGGAAGCCATTGAAGAGACCAAGCAAATGATTGATGTTTATTCACAGTTTGCAGAAAACTGGATGGCCATGCCGGTAAAAATCGGAACAAAAACAGACAGTGAGCGTTTTGCAGGTGCAGAAGAAACATACACCATTGAGGCGCTAATGCAGGACGGAAAAGCATTACAAAGTGGAACATCACATTTTCTAGGACAGAATTTTGCGAAAGCATTTGATGTGAAATTTCTCACAAAAGAAAACAAAGAAGAATACGTTTGGGCAAGTAGCTGGGGGGTTTCAACTCGTTTAATGGGAGCCCTCATCATGAGCCATTCGGATGATTTAGGGTTGGTTTTACCACCAAAACTAGCTCCATTTCAGGTTGTATTTGTTCCGATTTTCAAAAATGACGAACAGATTAATGCAATTTCAGAACGTATTGACCCGATAATTAAAGCCCTACAGGCTAAAGGAATTACAGTTCAATTTGACAAGCGAGATTCTCAACGTCCGGGATTTAAATTTGCAGAATATGAAATGAAAGGATATCCGGTTCGGGTAGCAGTTGGCTCACGAGATTTAGAAAGCGGCGAATTTGAAGTTGCTCGTCGTGATACTTTAGACAAATCCTTTGTCGCAGAATCTAAAATTGTCAACTATATCGAAAATCTTTTGGAGGAAATGCAGACTGCCATTTTCAACAAAGCCAAAACCAGACGAGAGGAAACAACCTACAAAGTTGACACATACGATGAATTCAAGAAAATCCTCATGGAAAAACCGGGTTTTATTCTTGCACACTGGGATGGTACGGCTGAAACCGAAGATCAAATCAAAAATGAAACAAAAGCGACTATTCGTTGTATTCCTATAGATGCAGAGGAAGAAGAAGGAAAATGCATTGTTACGGGGAAACCTTCAAAACGCAGGGTTATATTTGCAAAAGCTTACTAAAATTGACATTATGAAAGAACAAATTATAAAAACATTATTAGAAAAATCACAGGTTAAACAAAAAGTTTATGACAACGCCAAAGAGGCGTTTAAAACCATAAAAAGCATTTTACAAGACATTGTCAGCGATTACAATGCGGACTTAATCGATGCAGACAAACGTGTATTGCTTGAATACCGTGACCGAGGAGTATTTGAGGCCGAAATACGGATTGCCGGTGATTTGTTGTTTTTCAATATGCATTCCAATATTTTTGAATTTCCGGCAGATCATCAAATTTGGAAAGCTGCCAGCTCAAAAGAAGATCCACTAAGCACTTACAGCGGGATTATCAACATTTATAATTTCCTTGCAGATAGTTTTAAATATAATCGTGCAGAAGATATTGGATATTTGATTGGTCGCATCTTTATCAATAAAAACAATCATTATTTTATTGAAGGACAAAAAGAACTTGGATTTACTTATCCCAGTTTTGACGAAAACAAAATCAGCGATGAAGCCCTCAAAAAAGTAATTGATGGTACTATACTATATGCGTTGAAATTTGACTTGCTTGTTCCACCGTTAAAAAACATTCAGCTTGCAACAGTCAATCAAATGAAGGAGCGTATTAACAAGTCAAAAATACAAACTGGAAAACGCGTTGGATTTAATTATAATACAGAGGATTAAAAAGTCCGGATTTTTATAAACAATATGTTTCTAAGCCTGTTTGCCTAAAAAATAAAGTTATGGAAACACTCATTGGGAAAAAAGC
>CAYOUD010000167.1:0-5560 GCA_964407055.1 uncultured Bacteroidales bacterium
CTTGTATCAGCTTTGATTCTACATCGGCATTATTTACTCCTGAAAATCGGGGATAGCGGAGTTTTTGATTTTAAAGTTTCATAATATAACATGCTGTTGGTTAATGTTTTAACTTACTGCAACCCATTTCTCTATTAAGGGGCCACAGAAAAGTAGTACCCAGCGATATGTTTCAATGCAAATTTATTTTCGTATTTCGATTTCAGCAACTTTATCGTCCCAGCTCAGATAGTACATCCCATCTTTAAGTTCAGCAACATCAATCATTGCACCACCACCAAAACGTATTCTTTCACCAAACGCGTTATACAGTTCATAAAGGGTTTCTGCAGAAAATTCAATTTTGTCTTTCGCACGCTTTTTGGTTAACAATTTTACTTCATCAACTTCCAGGTAAAGGGACATGGTATCTGAATAGGAGATTCTGTCGAGATGATCCATTTGTTTTAAGCGGAATAAATTCGATCCATTATGCGGATATATTTTCACGCGATAATCATTATTTTCCGGACCACCGATGCCATCAACTTCTTCAATCTGCACCCATTTTCCCCAACGGAACTCTTCCACAAAAAACGGAAGACGGCTTGCTTCTTTAGTTGTTTCAAAAACCAAATATCCATCTTGCATTTTATGTCCTAAAAGCTCATAAGTACTAAGTGGTTTTAACACTTCGGGATTAATAATCAATGGAGCACATTTTTTTTCATGAGTAAAAATGATATCAATTTTCTCACCAAGTTCAATATCCATTCGATCCAATGAAATCACAAAGGCACTTGATCGTATTTCATCAGGGATATTTTCACCATTGACCGTCACATTCGTAATGCAATAAAATCCATCTGTATCATTTAGCAGTGAGTTTTGCACAAATAGGTTTTTACCGTGATAAATCCCACTGACTTTCAATTCTGTCGCAAAGATTGAACTGAAGACAAAAAAGCCAAGAAATAGAAAAAGAATCTTTTTCATAACAAAATGACATTGTTAGTTTGTAACAAATTTAATAAATATCAACATTAAAGCAAGTATTACTTCAAAATTTCATTTCCTGCCCGTTTTATTCATGCAGTACTTCCCAATATTCAACAGCACATCGTAAGTGAGGAATGACAATAGTTCCGCCAACAAGATTGGATACTGACATGGCCTCCATAATTTCTTCGGTTGAAATTTGCAACTCGGCACATTGCTCAAGATGATATTTTACACAATCATCACAGCGCAGTACCAGAGAGGTCGAAAGCCCAATCAGCTCTTTGGTTTTTAGGCTCAAAGCGCCTTCTTTATACGCGTTGGTATCAAGATTAAAAATGCGTTTAATAACCAAATTATCCTTTTCAAGAATTTTTTCATTCATGTGCTTTCTGTAAGCACGAAATTCATTGATTTTTTCATTCATAATTATGAAATTTTAGTGCCAAATAAAGTTGCTGAGGTATAATCATTAATTGTAACGCTAACCAAATCGCCATTTTTTTCGCCTGTATCAGGAATAATGACAATCTTATTTTGACAAGTTCGTCCGAAAATGTATTTTTCTGAGCGTTTGGATTTTCCTTCAATTAAAATCTGAAATGATTTTTCCACATCGCGTTGATTGCTTTCTAAAGACAGCTTGTTTTGCAAAGCGATAAGCTCATTCAATCGATGAGTTTTTACCGCTTCCGAGACATCATCTTTTAAATGTTTCGCAGCATAAGTTCCCTCCCGTTCTGAATACTTAAACATAAATGCAGCATCATAACCAACTTGTTTCATTATTTTCAAACTTTGCTGATGATCTGCGTCTGTTTCACCGCAAAACCCGGCAAAAATATCGGTTGTTATTCCACAATCTGGAATTAACTCACGGATTTTTTGAATCCTATCCAAATACCACTCAAGGGTATATTTCCGATTCATGCGCTTTAAAACCTCATTGCTTCCCGATTGTATTGGCAAATGAATGTGATTACACACATTTTTATGATTTGCAATGCATTCAATCAGTTCATCAGAAATATCTTTTGGATGTGATGTCGTAAATCGTATCCGTAATTCGGGGAAAGTTTCTGCCACCAGTGCCAGCAATTTTGGGAAATCAAAATTTTCTGTGGATGTTTTGTAATTGTAAGAATTCACATTCTGACCAAGCAAGGTGATTTCCTGATATCCATTTTCCTGCAAATCCCGCACTTCATTCAACACATCGGAAACCTTCCTACTCCTCTCTCGTCCTCTGGTATAAGGCACAATGCAATACGAACAAAAGTTATTGCATCCTCTGGTAACAGAAACAAATCCGGTGATTTTTGCATTGCTAATACGTATCGGCAAAATGGCCTCATAAGTTTCTGTCAAACTCAATTCTGTGTCAGCCTGGAAACCTGATTCATCAATTGATTTAAGTAACTTTGGGATATTCCGATATGCATCGGGACCGGCAATGAAATCCACAACCCCTATATTTTTAAAATCGTCACCAATATGCTGCGCCATGCATCCGATTACACCAAGTTTCAGGTTTTTATTTTTTCGTTTTATGCCTTTAAAATGCTGCAATTTATTCCAAATTCGTTTTTCAGCGTTTTCGCGCACCGCACAAGTATTAAACAAGTATAAATCAGCATCGTCGGAATTTGTTGTCAATTCATAATTTTCATCTTTTAAAATACTGGCGACCACTTCAGAGTCAGCAATATTCATTTGACATCCAAAGGTTTCTATATAAAGTTTTTTCATTTTCATTCAGCAAAAATACAATTAAGGGAATAAATATTTCCAAAGATTACAAGAAAAAATAAAAAGCATTAAAATTCCCGCTATTTTTGTATTTTTATCGTTTAAAGTCAAACATAAAAAATTTAGCATATGTCAGGACACAGTAAATGGTCAACAATTAAGCGCAAAAAAGGCGCATTGGACGCAAAACGCTCCAAAATATTCTCGCGTCTGGCAAAAGAAATTACCATTGCAGCTCGTGATGGCGGTTCAGATATAGAAATGAATCCTCGGCTACGTTCAGCGGTACAAAATGCCAAGGCACAAAATATGCCTAAAGATAATATTGAACGCGCAGTGAGCAAAGCCAATTCAGATGATGCTGCACTACAAGAAAATGCTTTTGAAGGATACGGAACAGGCGGCGTTGCTGTTTTTGTCGAGTGTTTGTCAGACAATAACAACCGAACGGTAAGTAATGTGCGGGCAATTTACACCAAATATGGTGGTAGCCTTGGAAAAAATGGCTCTTTGAGCTTCCTGTTTGATCGCAAAGGTGTTTTTACGATTCCTAGTGGCGACTGGGATATAGAAGAATTGGAACTTGAATTAATTGATGCAGGAGTTGAAGAAGCTGAAGAAGCCGGTGATGTATTGATGATATATTGTCCGCTGGAATCATTTGGCGATATGCAAACAAAACTAGAGTCAATGGACATACAGGCGGAAAACTCAGAACTTCAACGGATTCCAAACAACACACAAAAAGTTGATGTTGATACGGCCAAAACCATTTTAAAGATGATTGATGCATTTGATGATGATGATGATGTACAGAATGTTTTCCACAATATGGAAATGACTGACGAAATCATGGAAGCCCTTGAAGAATAAGGGGAAAAACCCATTTGAAAATTCCAGAATTTCGATTTCGGATTTTTTTTTGAAATAAATGAAAAAAAACTTGCAAAAATTAAAGATTTGGATTTTCTTTGCAGTCCCTAATAAAAAATTAGGAAACGCAATGGTCCGTTCGTCTAGGGGTTAGGACGCCAGGTTTTCATCCTGGTAACAGGGGTTCGATTCCCCTACGGACTACGAAAGAAAAAGGAAAGACATTTGAGTTTCAAGAACTTAAGTGTCTTTTTTCTTTTATATGCCCAACAAAATTTAAATTCGTAATGGCTATTGTTGCCGTACATTTCATCTAAATGAAGAAGAAGCTGTTTAGTTAAAACTGAATCTGAGCAAGTATATGTAAATAGGTTTCGCCTACTTTAATTTCTGTATCGTTGATAATTACTGAGTTAATACTTTTCTGAGAAATTTTATCTATCCTAACCACACTAGAACGATGAACTTGCACATACTCCAATGGATCAGGAACAAGCTTAACCCGAAAAACTCATAAATAAAACACATTTTTGTGTGTAAAAGTGTTACCTTTAGGGTGTTAGAACAAAAAATAAACACTTTTAATACACCTAAAAATGAACAGTGAAAATACATTATTTTATCGAGCAAACAAAGCAATTTCAGTAGATTTTTCAGCAGAGGAAATTAGTTCAGATGGTTCGTTGATATTATTAGAAAAAATTGAACGAGAGCAAGGCTTACTCAAGTATTTTAGTTCAATTATTCCAGATGCTTGGGGCAGGAATGGGAATCAGGTTCATCATCGAAACCCATTTGGTATTCGTTTCATGTGTTGGGACGAAGAAAACCGCATCTCAGCCATTCACGACCGTGGCGAAATGTCAAATTTATCTGTATATTTGTATGATGATGCCGGCGAGCGCACATGGAAACTAACCGGTGAAGAAATGCAAGTGCAAGTAAATGGAGTAACATCATATAGTAATGTAAACTTTGATAAAACCTTGTATGCAAGCCCTTACTTGGTAATGGATGAGCATGAATATACCAAGCATTATTACATTGAAGGTGAGCGTGTGTGCAGTAAAACCTGTGCTGAGTTCAGTCGAAGTATTGGTGGTAGGTTTCGAGCCGACATCTACATATCCCCCTTTGGGGTTTATTTAAGAATATGAAAAAATGTACTTTAACAAAAACTTTTTTTTATTTTTAACGTTAATATTTAAAAGAGAACGAATTATGGCAATAATTACAATAGAATATGATGCTCGAAATAAAATTGCAAAAAAAACGATTGAATATATGCTTTCGCTAGGGGTTTTTAAGGTTAAGCATAAATCAGGAATCGAAGAAGCTTTGGAGGATGTGGAAAATGCTAAAGTAAAAAAAGCAAAAAACGTAGATAATATGTTTAATAAAATTCTTGATTAATGTATTCCTTACTATATACCAATACGTTTGAAAAATCCTTAAAACTCTGCAAAAAGCGTGGGCTTAATTTAGACCTTTTAAAAATGGTAATAGAAACCCTTGTAAGCACAAGAAATCTCTATCTGTTCCGCAAATGAATGGGCATTTGTATCAGTCAGGTGTTCGGTTGGAGCGTTATAATTTGTCGATTGACCAAATCTACACACTATCTCACGAGGATTATGAATCTCACGAGGATTATGAGTTAGGTCGAGGTGTTTTAGTGTCACCTGATTATTCTGATGATTTAGGTGTAAGTGGTTCAGGAGAAGTACGAAGAGGAAAAGATGGTAAAATGTATGTAAACTTAGCAGGCGATCAGGATTTGTATGTGTATAATAATCCTTTAGACCCGAATCCTATCCGCACAGACATTCCGTTTGCTACTGGTAGTATGGGTGGCTGGGCGACAGCTCAAAGTCCTATTCTAAAAACTACAATTACCAAATCTATACTTAAACAAAAAGGTTACATCCCCTTGATAGATTACATTGATAAAGCACAAACT
>CAYOUD010000168.1:0-5504 GCA_964407055.1 uncultured Bacteroidales bacterium
GAGTAGGTCGCCGCCTATTTTTTAAAGCCTTGCGAATTTTCGCAAGGCTTTTTTTGTATCTTTGTACTTATGAAAAAATATTGGCTGATAATTTCATTTTTCTTCTTATGGACACTCAGCAATGCCCAACATGAAGGACTTGAAAGAAACTTCGATACGTATCAGCTCAATATCATTCCAAAAGCGGTTGATGCAGATATTAAAACAGATACATGTCTTGAGAATTTTCACAATGTAGAAACCTATTATCACGACAATATCTTTGGCGGAATGAGAACCGGAAATAACGGTCATGCATTTAAAGCGTTTGACTTTTTTAAACAAAGCCAAAATCCAAAATTTATCTTCCTACTGCCATTTCAAAAGTACACAACACAAACAAATCAAATTATATATTTTGATGCAAGAAAACCATTCGCAAAATTCCAATTCATCAGTGGCCCTCAGGATTTTGAAGATGTCATGGCCGTTTTTACGGCAAACCCCACTCCTTTCACAAATGTCGGCGTTAAATACCGATCAATAAAATCCAATGGAGACTTTACGCACTCCGAATCAAAGGTAAAAGACTTTAACGTTTGGCAATCCTTCACGAAAAAGCGATATCAAAATCATCTGAGTTTAATTCACAACAAATACAGTTTTCAAGAATTTGGCGGCATTGTAAGCGATTCTGCATATCGAATTGACAATCAGAGAATTCCAAATCTGGAGGTGAAACTAAAAAATGCCGAATCGGTCATAACTCATCAGGAGTTATCATTCACACATGAATATCGACTCGGCCAAATGAAATACGATACCCTTTACACAGAAACCGATAGTATAATCCAAATATCCCATCAAGGAAATTTTAGTATATTTCAGGAAATCAGCCTTAGCAGAAATTTCCGTATCTATTCAGATATCCCTTCTGATTATTACGAACATATTTACAGAGATTCTGCAGCAACCCTCGATTCAATATCCTTAAATGCATTAAATCATATTGCCGGGCTACAATTTTTTCACAGAAAGGACAGCCTCCCAACATGGCATACTTTCGCAGGAGTTCAAAATTCGATTAGCAAATACCATATTACCACAGGGGATGAATTAATACAAAATCATGCCTTCATCGCTTCAATATCATCAATGCAAAATGATAAATTCGATTATTCTGTCAAGGGAAAATATGGCATCAGCGGAAGAAATCAGGGCGATTTTCAACTAAACAGCAGACTGTCTATTCTAACAGATTCCACAGGAAATACGGGATTATTTCTGTCAAACACCATCTCAAATATGGAAACAAACTACTTTTACGAAAAGTTTGCATCCAATAATTTCCAGTGGCATAATCAATTTAAAAAATCCTTCACCCTACGCACAGAGCTATCCTACAGGCTGAAAAAATATCATCTTAAAGCATACGTAAATCATGCCTTGCTTAACAATACGGTCTATATCGCTGAAAACGGGACTCCGGCACAGTTAAATCAAACAATGAATGTTGCAAATGCCGGATTATCAAAAATCTTCTATCTCGGAAATTTCGGGTTTAAAGCAGACCTCGCATTTCAATACATTGACAATAAAGAAATCATCAAGCTACCAGAACTTATGGCGTTTGGCGGAGTTTTTTTTGAAAACCGTATTTTCGATAATAATATGCTGCTGAGAATCGGTGTTGACGCACGCTTTTACTCTGATTATGAATCATATACATACATCCCGGCAACGGGTTTCTTCGCCATCCAAAATCAGCAAATAAACGAAGCTGTGCCACTAATTGATGCATTTTTAAGCTTTAAAGTGAAACGTTTTCGGGCTTTCTTACGTTATTCTAATGTAGGCCAAAGTTTTTTAAACCTTAGAGGATATTCTATGTTGTCCTATCCAGCACGAGTTGGAGGATTGCATTTTGGTTTCTCTTGGGAATTTTATGACTAAAACTTTACATATGAAATATACAAAGCTTAAATACTTGGGCTTCATGTTGCTTTTCGTCATTGCGCTAAGTTTCGGCAAATGTACATTAAGCACCAAAGAAGCTCCTGATAAAGACAAAAGTACAATTGATTTTTCTGAAATTTCAAATCGAGGAGAACTCATTGCTGGTGTAAGTACAAACTCAACAGATTATTTTGTATATCGTGGAAAGCCAATGGGTTTTCAATACGAAATATTGAATAAATTCACGGAAAAGTATGGACTTAAATTAAAAATCGTTGTTGAAAATGATTTGATTAAAAGTGCAGATTACTTAAGAAAACGGGACATTGACATCATTGCGCAGAGTTTGACAATTACTCCGGAACGAAAAGAAGTTTTTGAATTTACAGAGCCAATTGGGCAAACTAGACAAATTCTAGTTCAACGCAGCTATCCAATCAATGAAACAGATTCAGCTGAAACTATCAATAATCAATTGGAGCTGTCAGGTAAAACAATCCACATTCAAAAAGGAGGATCCTCTTACGACCGGCTAATGAATATTGCTGAAGAAATTGCCGGTAACATTAATATCGTTGAAAATGATACTCTGGAAATGGAAGAGCTTATCCGTCTTGTGGCAAACGGAGAAATAGATTACACGGTTTGTGATGAAAATGTAGCAATTATTAATAAGGCCTACTACAAAAACATTGACATCAGCATTCCTGTTAGTTTCCCGCAAAACCTAGCATGGGCGGTCAGAAAAGAATCAAATGCACTAAAGGACAGCATTAACAAATGGCTGATTGAATACAAACAAACTGCTGAATATCATGTGATTTACAATAAATACTTTAAAAGCTCACGCGCACCGCAAACCATGGCAAGCGTGTTTTACTCTGGGAAAAGCGGCAAAATTTCTGAATATGATGCTACAATTCGAGATGCAGCCGACATGATCGGATGGGATTGGCGACTTTTAGCCTCTCTGATTTTTCAGGAATCACGCTTCAATCCAAGTGCTGTTTCATGGGCCGGCGCCTTTGGAATTATGCAACTAATGCCCTCAACGGCAGATTTTCTCGGTGTAAATCGGAACTCCTCAATCAGTGAACAAATCTACGCAGGAGCTCGATATATTAATTATCTTGATAAACTTGTCCCTGAATCAGTTACTACACATAAAGACAGGGTTAAATTTATTTTGGCAGGATATAATGTAGGATTTGGACATGTGCAGGATGCGATCCGCTTGGCTGAAAAACACAATTACAACCCAAATGTATGGGATGGAAATGTCGAATACTTCTTATTACACAAATCCAATCCTAGATTTTATCTGGATGAAGTTGTAAAACATGGATATTGCTCAGGATATCAACCGGTAAATTATGTGAATGAAATCATTGACAGATATGAGCACTACCGAAATGTCATTCCGTTAAGTTAAGCGAATCCTGAGGTACAAATACATCTGTTTGCTCGATATTACTTTTATTTCCGGAACGATCACGCATGTAAAATTGGTATCGAAGCGTATCACCCTCAAAAGGAGCATAAAAATTTAAGTCGGAAATTAGAACATCCCCTTTCAAAACCGGATTATTTGCTCCGGGCTTAAAATACGGAATACGATAATAATAATCCACAAGCATTTCCTGCTTAACAAAAACACCGTCTTCTTTTTTGTACAGATCAATAAAAACATGCTTAACAGAATCATTCAGGCTAGTATCAGTCGGAGCATAATCTCCGACATCTCCGTCCCCATCCACAAATGAAAAACGTAATATTCCGGTTAAAACAGGATTTCCTAACAAATCCAAACTATCTGCTAATTCAAATGAAATATACTCAATTTCAGGTTCCGGAGGGTAAGATTCAATTTTATAGCAGCCCCAAACCACAGAAATTGCAAATAATATTATGATTGATTTTTTCATCATTGCAAAGTTAATCATTTTCAGATAAATGCTCTGTGAAATTATATGCTTCTGTAAAACAAACTTATTTATCCGCAAATTACTCGGAAAGCATCCTATATGCACGATGATCAGCATAATTCCATGACAACCAATGTCGCTCAGGATAGTTTTCTAAAAACCGATCGATATCATCCTGAATTCGTGAATAATAACGGGCAGAACTCATGTAATTTAGAGTAAAATCAAATTGTTGAAACTGCATCGCATCAATTTCCTGCAACGTCTCCGGCTCCATCTCCAACCAAGGTAACGACTTTTCATCAAGTGAGGCCAAATAATTATAATGCACAAAAGCGGTGTCAAAATGATTAAAATTATGCCTGGCAATAATTACGTCCCAGTTGAAAAAACTCATGCTGAGAAAAATCAAATATACACTCAAGGCATTATATCTCAGCAAGAAGAAGGCAGTCTTAGGGTTGCGAATTTTTACAATAACGATAATAAGCCCAACAATAACAGCAACAAGAAAGAATATCACACCTATCCGTTTGTATGCCAGATTGAAATAATCTATGTAATGCATATTGCGAATCAAAACTGATACAGCCAAGACAATATTCTGAATCAACCAGACATATGTCACGATTTTTAACCCTTTATTTTTTCGTAGAAAGTTCAAATTCCGCCGAAAATAAAACAAGACAATGGCGATGGATATTAGAATAGAAAAAATCAGCAACCAGGTTCCTTCATGTACAAATTGCTTGAGATATCCTCCCTCCCAATCAAATCCAAACCATACATTAATTACATCAAGTGCATTGACAATCAACAACACGAAATTCAGCCCGACCAAAAGAAGAAACGCCGAGCGAAATTCCGCTTTCAAGCCCGTCTTTTTTCCTCTAAAAATACGATTTGTACGTTTTCTGAACAAAACATCTTTTGATTTCATCTCTGACTTAACAATATCAGTATTTGCTTTACCAAACAATAGAAACACGAGAAATAAAAACCCAATGAATGCTGTAGCAATCCACCACCAATCAATTTCTCCAAATATTGATGTCAGCGCATTCCCAATGCTTTCAAAAAAACCACCGGCCATTTTGTCAAACCAAGGACTTGCGCCCCGGTATATGGCAACAAAAATCAAAATAATAACAATCGGAATCGCAGAAATTTTCGCCCATTTCCAAAACTTACGAAACTTTCCGGGTTTTTCATCCACACGGCGGAGTCGTTGAAAAAACTCCTGAAATCCATAAAAAACATTTAAAATGTTAATGCCAATTAAATGGATAATTGAACGGGTCTCCGGAAAAACGGCAGCCGCACTCAATAAAATCATGGACAAATAATTCATAAAAATAGCAAGTGCTGAATTTGTAATCACACTAAAACCTGCACTCAGCAGCGTTCCAAAAAATAAAACTACATGATGAAAATTGTGAAAGTTTATCCGTCGAAAAAACAACCAAATTCCTAGGATAAAAGCGTTAAACAAAAGCAGATTCACGCCTAGCGGTTTCATGTGAAAAAATAATGCAAAAAGGATTGCTCCTATGAATATAATCCATAGTGGAATGTTACGTCTCATGGGTTTCGATTTTTATTAAAACGCTATATTCAGCAACTTCGTATTTTTATTAAGATATT
>CAYOUD010000169.1:0-5492 GCA_964407055.1 uncultured Bacteroidales bacterium
TGATTCACAATCGGTATTAACATCTAACTATTTGCGGTGAATTTTTCGGGTTAAGATATTTTTGTAATGCATTAATATCAATGCTTTTTTTTGGATCAGCAGCCTTGAAAAACTGTTGTTTCCGGTTTTCTGCAATAATCTGAAAACTAGATTCGGCGGCTGTATAACGAAACAAATCATAATATTTGCTTTGATTTCCAAGTAACCCGGGGTTTTTTCTCCAGTTATCATCAATTGGCTTTAAATCCGGTCGATTACTATAAAATTTATCAAATGAATTGGTCTTGGGGGTTAATGCAGCACGGGAAAACATGATGTTTCTTTCGTCAATCCTGTCGGCTGGTTGATAGACTCGTATTTGCTTTGTTCTGGGAATCGGAAATGTAAAAAGAATGAAAAGGAGAATTATTATGACCATACTTGTAAGTATTGTATGATATGCCAAGTCTTTAGGTAAGTACCTAATAATGAGCATAAACCCAAAAACACATAGTGAAATGCCAAAGAAAATTAAACTTGCCCGTTTTTCATTTTCAAAGATTGAAATTATTCCTGCAACTAAACTGCTCAAAATTAGGATAGAAAAAAGGATATAGAATAGATAATTTATCATGATTTTTTTTGTGATCTGGGATGAAAACTTAAAATATTCTCCTTCAAGTAATTTTTATCTAAATGGGTGTAAATCTCAGTAGTAGTGATAGATGAATGTCCTAACATTTCCTGAACTGCCCGTAAGTCAGCACCACCTTCAACCAAATGCGTTGCAAAGGAATGTCGTAAGGCATGAGGACTGATGTTTTTCTTAATTTCTGCCAGCGCGGCATGTTTCTTTACAATATTGAAAACCATCACGCGACTCAGAATTCCACCAGACTTACTCAAAAATAAAATATCAGTAGCATTTGGTTTGATTTTTTGATGCCTGCGGGTTCCGTCAAGGTATAACTGAATAGATCTCATTGCAGGAGGATTAATGGGTATCAGTCGCACTTTATTCCCTTTCCCGACGACACGTATAAAGCTTTCCTCAAAATACACATGAGACAATCGTAAATTGCATAACTCAGAAGCTCGTAATCCGCATCCGTACATAACTTCAACGATTGCTCTGTTTCTATGTCCCAGCGGGCCAGATAAATCGATACTGTTAATCATTCGGCTGATTTCTTGAACACTTAGAAATTCAGGCAGTTTCATGCCAATTCTTGGGGAATCAAGTAGCGCTGCGGGATTGTCAATAATCTGATTGTCAATTAGTAAAAAGCGGTAAAAGCTTTTGATACCACTAATTATTCTGGCTTGCGAACGGGCGCTTAAGCCAATTTCATTCAACCATTCAACAAAAGATTGTAAATTTTTATGTGTAAGTTGATCTGCTGATTTTTTGGATTTTTGTATATCTTTGACGAACCTGCGTAATTTATCAATATCTCGCAGATAGGCAGCTTGGGAAGCTTCTGATAAAGACAGTTCTAATTTTAAATAGGTTTGAAAGTCTTCTATGCGTTCTTTCCATGTCATTGCGTAAATGTACAAAATTAAAACAAATTGAAATGAAAAAGAAAATACATATTATTAATGGCGTAAATCTTAACTTATTAGGGCAGCGTGAAACTGAAATATACGGAGATATTCGTTTTGATACGTTTCTTGAGCAATTGAGAAAAGCGTTTCCTGATGTGGAAATTGTGTTTTTTCAGTCGAATATCGAAGGCGAAATTGTGAGTTGTTTACAAAATGTTGATAAAAAAACCGATGGGATAATTTTGAACGCGGGGGGATTTTCTCATACTTCTGTTGCAATCCGTGATGCTGTTGCTGCAATAAAGACGCCAGTTGTCGAAGTTCATATCTCAAATCTTATGAAACGTGAAAATTTCCGTCACAATTCGTTGATTACCGCTGTTTGCAAGGGTTTTATTAGTGGGTTTGGCTTTGATTCATACACTTTGTCTATTAACTATTTTCTTTTATCTTCGCAACTGTAAAAATAAACAGGGAATTTATATCGAAATAGATGGATAAACGTAGGACGATTTATAAGTTGTGGGATTTAAGAGCTTGTGTTTTTTTAAGCTTAATCAATCTTTTATTTGGAGCGTTTTTGTTGGCTGCTTTAAAAGCATTTCCGAAATTAATTTTTGCTAAAATTGAAGAAAATCTTTTAAAGGGAATTGATATTAATCAAAACACAACTATTTTAAAGGCTTTAGTAGGAGATAGCGCTTATTTATTTCATACAACGGCAATGGAAGCAATGATTCTATCCCTGATTTCATTAATTGCAATTCTTTTTCTGATTCGCTTGAATGGCGGTATTGCAATTCGTAAAATAGTCGCATGGTCTATCACACTTGGGGTTAGCCTTGTTAATTTTGCATCTGTCATGATTGCGTTTCGCTTTATGACTTCTGCTTCACAGAACTTTGCCTTGCAAACTTATGGGTTGGTTTCAATTATGGGTTTAATCTTATTTTTATCGGGAGTAAGCCTCCTGTTTTTCAAATCGTTAAAGGATTTGACTCAGGCTCATCTAATAAAATAAAAAAATCTCAGTTGTGTTTTTTTATCTCAGGTTTTTTTGTATTTTTGCACGCTTAATGAGTAAACAAACAATAAGTTATTATTTTAATTAATAAATTATGAGAAATTATTTAGACGCAGAGAAAAAGCAATCGCTTTTTTCACAGTACGGAAAGTCTAACAAAGACACTGGGTCTGCCGAAAGTCAGATTGCTTTGTTTTCCTACCGTATTAAGCACTTAACTGAGCATTTGAAAAAAAACAAAAAAGATTTTGGCACGCAACGTGCTTTGTTATCATTGGTTGGTAAACGTCGTCGTTTGCTGAATTACCTTAAAGATCGTGACATTGAACGTTATCGTGCGATTATTAAAGAACTGGGTCTGAGAAAATAACATTAAGGAGGCATTAATTTGCCTCTTTTTAGTATTGAATAAATTATGAAAAACTATAACGAAATAATCAAATCAATTAGTTTGCCAGATGGTAGAACGATTGAGATTTCTACCGGGAAATTAGCCAAGCAGGCAACCGGATCTGTTGTCGTAAAAATGGGAGATACCATGCTCCTTGCTACGGTTACAGCATCTAATGAACCAAAAACCGATATTGATTTTCTCCCACTTTCCGTGGATTATCGTGAAAATTATTCTGCAGTTGGTCGTTTTCCAGGTGGTTTCCTTAAACGTGAAGGAAGACCTTCTGATCGCGAAATATTAACTTCTCGACTTGTCGATCGTGCAATCCGCCCATTATTCCCGGACGGATTCCATTATGAGGTTTTTGTAACTATAAATATGATTTCAGCGAATAAAAATGATATGCCCGACGCTTTAGCCGGTCTCGCTGCTTCTGCTGCTATCGCAGTATCTGATTTGCCGTTCAACGGACCAATTTCCGAAGTGCGTGTTTCCAGAATTAATGGGAAATTTGTCGTAAACCCGATGTTGTCGGATAACGAAAATGCTGACATTGATATCATTGTGGCCGCAACCGAAGAAAATATCATGATGGTTGAAGGTGAAATGAATGAAGTGCAAGAAACAGATTTGCTCGAAGCAATTAAAGTTGCTCATGATTCAATCATTCCTATGTGTCAGGTTCAAAATGAACTGATGAAAGATGCAGGAAAAGCCGAAAAACGGGAAATTGTTTTGCCGGATTCTGATGAAGCTTTGCTCAAAGAAATGAATACAGCTTGCTATCAAAAATGTTATGATATTGCCAAAAAAGGAATTGCAGACAAGCACAAACGTGCTGAATTGTTCAGTCAAGTCCTTGATAAATACATGGAAAAATACGACGAGGATGATGAAACAGTGAATCACAATCTCATTAATAATTATTTCCACGATGTGCAAAAAGAAGCTGTACGTCAATCTGTATTAAACGAAAAAACACGGCTCGATGGTCGTAAAACAGATGAGATTCGCCCAATTTGGTGTGAAATTGACGCTTTGCCTACCGCTCACGGATCTGCAATCTTTACTCGTGGCGAAACACAATCATTGACAACCGTAACCCTAGGAACAAAACTTGACGAGCAAATGCTCGACGGAGCAATGTTCCGCGGATATCAGCAATTCCTTTTACATTATAATTTCCCGCCATTCTGTACCGGCGATGCTCGTCCAAGTCGTGGAACAAGCCGTCGCGAAATTGGTCACGGAAACTTGGCACACAGAGCATTAATGCCTGTCGTACCTGTGAAAAATGCAGATTTCCCTTACACATTACGTATTGTCTCTGATATTCTTGAATCAAACGGTTCATCATCAATGGCTACCGTTTGTGCCGGAACACTTGCACTTATGGATGCAGGGGTGAAAATTAAAAAACCCGTTTCCGGAATTGCAATGGGACTGATTTCTGATGCAGAATCCGGTAAATATGCTATCCTTAGCGATATTCTCGGTGATGAAGACCACCTCGGGGATATGGATTTTAAAGTAACTGGAACGACAGACGGAATTACTGCGACTCAAATGGATATTAAAGTGGATGGATTGTCGTTTGATGTGCTTGCAAAAGCGCTGGAACAAGCAAGACAAGGTCGTTTGCATATTCTCGGTATAATGACCGAAGCCATTGCTGAACCACGTCCGGAATATAAAGAGCATGCACCGCATATTGAAGGAATTACTATTCCTAAAGATATGATTGGCGCTGTGATTGGACCAGGTGGAAAAATTATTCAGGAATTACAGAAAGAAACAAATACTGTCATCACCATTGACGAAGTGGACGAAAAAGGACAGGTTGAAGTATTTGCTGAAAATAAAGCAGATATTGAAAACGCAATGAATCGCATTAAAGCAATTGTTGCCGTTCCTGAAATTGGTCAGATTTATGATGGAACTGTTAAAACCATTGCATCTTATGGTGCTTTTGTTGAAATTCTTCCCGGAAAAGACGGCTTGCTCCATATTTCAGAAATTGAATGGAGACGTATTCACGCGGTGGAAGATGTCCTGAAAGAAGGCCAAAAATTGCAAGTTAAAGTTATTGGTATTGATGAGCGTTCAGGAAAAATTAAATTGAGCCGCAAAGCTTTAATTGAAAAACCTGAAGGTTACGAAGAGCCCAGACGGGACATTCGTAGTGCCGATGGTGACCGTGACCGCAAAAGTTTTAATCCGAGAAGTAATGATCGGGATCGTGGTGATCGGGATGATAAACCCCGCAGACGCCGCGATTAATCAAATATTAATAAAAAAAAAGTCCATCAAACGATGGGCTTTTTTTTGTGAGCTCATCAGGGTCTCGCAAAGTGATGGAATGCGCATCGGAAAGTGAAGCTCTGAGTCGGAAACGTTTAACCCGGAAAATTCATGCCATTCCCTTAATAGAAAAATGGGCTGCAGTAAGTTAAAATATTAATCAATAGTACCTTATGTTGTGCCACTTTAATATCAAAAACTCCGGTATCCCCGATTTTCGGGAGTAAATAATGCCGATGTAGAATC
>CAYOUD010000170.1:0-5462 GCA_964407055.1 uncultured Bacteroidales bacterium
ATAAGCATTTTTATTTGATCTTCAACAACCTCAATTTGGATGGCATTTATGAGTTTCATTTTTTGCTCCAGCGACTCATTTTCCAGGTGCAAAGTCCAGGCTGACATTTCTGACATCTGTTCTTTACATTGCTCAAAGTTTTCGTCCATAAGTTTTTTTAATGGAAGCTCACCATCCGGCCACTCGGCATCTTGCCCGTATTCTTTCAGTGTTTTTGCAGATTTTTTAATAATATCCAACCTTTCACTCTCCGATAATGAGGGATCGCTAAGCGCTAAATGCAAATTTTGTTTTGCTTCATTTACCTATTGTGTTTCTGTTTCCGTAAGGGTACGTTGGGAAAATCCATGCATACTAATGCCTAATAGCATAATGATAAAAATTGCTTGTTTCGCTTTCATCGTTAGGGAATTAGAGTTTTTATAAATATACGGAATTTATTTAATATTAATTGAGAGCGCTGAAGCAATGAGTCGTAAATTCAATTACTTTTCTGTATTACTTGGTAAGAAAACCACTTCAAGTTTGGAATCGGCTTTGAATATATTATTTGCAAAATCGACAACTTCATCCATACTTAAATTTTGAACTGTCTTTATCATTTCGGGGCTGTTGTAATACCAACCATGCTCTTCATTTTGTAGTATGTCTAACATCACAAAAAAGTCATTTTCGTTTTCTTCAGCACGTTTCTTTTCAAAAGCTGTTTTGTGATCATTTAGGTATTTTTTATCCACATCTCCGGACTTGAGTTTTTCAATTTCGTCTAAAGCAATCGCTTTAAGTTCGTTAACTCGTTCCGGAGCACATTCAAAACTGATATAATATTGATATGTTTCTTGTGGAAAGTCATTCAAATATCCATAAGTGCTTACTCCGTATGTGCCACCTTCATCTTCACGTATGGTTTCGGTATAGCGTCTGTCTAAAATTGCAGAAACAGCACCGATTAATGCTGTATTTTTTAAATTGTACTTATCTGTTCCTTTAAATTCGATATGAACTTTTGCACGTGGCATCACCATTGGTAATTGAATGGTTTTCGTGATGGCATTTTGATGATAACGTTTTCCGACATCTTTGTAGTCTTCTTTATTATTCGTTGTTTCAAGACTTCCAAAATAGGTTTCAATCAATGGTTTCAGGCTATCCAAATCAAAATTTCCAGTGAAACAGAAATCAAAATCGGCAGGGTTTCCAAATCGTTCCTGATAGCTTGGTAAAATATCATCATATTTTACTGATTTGTAATCGTCAAATGTTAGTGGAATTGCTCGCTCATGATAATTGTAACGAATACAATTTAAACTGTCATACATGACTTGCCGAGGCTCGTTGCTTTTGTTTTTGTACCAGATTTCTTTTTGTGCAAGTGTCTTGTTAAAACCAACAGAATCAATGCGTGGTGCTGCAAATAGCAAATGAATATTTTTAAAGGCATCATCGATATCAGAAATGCTGCCTGCACCTTGTATCAATTCAGTATATTCACTGATACTTCCATATTTATAAAAATACTTACCTGACATGTAACGTTTAATTTGTAATGAGGTGAAATCTCCAAGTCCGCTATTGAAAATTACGGATGGAGTCATCTCAAGTAATGCCCGCTGATTTGCATCGTAATAACTGCTTCCACCACGGCTGACAAGCATAAACCGGAATCGATTTTCTTCATTTTCTGAATGTTTTACATGGAATTTGATACCGTTATCCAATGTCCAGGTTTCATAACCGAGGGGATTAATCTGTTTTTCATTCATTAATTTTCCGGCTTTAGGTGTTTTAGCCATCAAATCATCAATGAGTTTCATTGGGCTGTGAGGCTCATATTGTTTATTTTCAGCTTTTGTTAAAACATCCAAAAGTGCTTTTTCATTCGGTAATTCAACATTCTCAGGACCGCTAAGCGTAATTACCCGGTTGTTTTTTGAAATCAGTTTTGCTAAAACCGTATTGACTTCATCAAGCGTAATTGTCGGGTAAAGCAAGCGTTTGTATTCAAGCATTTGTTCGGGGTGAAGAATGATTTGCTTATTAAAGAAAGCACTACGTACAGCGTAACCCTGCCATCTGCTTTCTCTTGTTTCTGCTTCTTTTGCATAGTTTTCAGCCGCGCGTAAGTTTGATGTTTTTATTTCTTCCAATTCGCTTTCAGTAAAACCGGTTTGAACCGCACGAAACAGCTCTTCTAATTCCATTTCAAAGGCTTGTAAAACACTCTCTTCTTTTGGATAATTATAGACAGTTAAAGCCGATTTTTCCGGCATGAGATTGCTAAAATAAACAGAGCCATAAGTCATAGGATTTCTATCGGCACGATTGCGTTCATCAATTCTGCGATTTAGCATGGAAAAAACAAGGCGACGGGTTAAGGTATTTCGGTATTCCTCTAAGGTTTTATTTGGTGTAAGTGCATCTTGTTTGATATATAATTTGGTTTGAATGCGAGTTGCTTCTTTGTCTTTGTTAATGGTAATCAGCGTTTCGTTATGATTAGGTATTTCCTGCTTAGCACGAGGTGTTGGATTTTTAGGCATTTCTAAATCAGAAAATAATGCAATAATTTTTTGTTCTATTTCATTCACATCAAAATCACCAATGGCTGCTATGGCATGTAAATCAGGGCGATACCATGTGTTAAAAAAATCACGTAAACGTTGCGGACTCACATTATCAATAATGTCTATCTCTCCGATAACATTGTGTTTTGCGTATTTTGAATCTTTATAAACAAATGTATTTTCAATATCTTCTATGCGAGAATAGGAGCTGTTTCTGTAGCGCCATTCTTCATGAATCACACCACGCTCTTTTTCTACCTCTTCATCCAAATAAGAAACAGCAGATGCCCAATCTTTCAAAACAAGCAAGGAAGAGTCAATATACGCTTTGTCATTTAAGGGAACAGCAGTAAGGGTGTAAACGGTTTCATTGTACGATGTCCATGCGTTAATATTCGGTCCAAATTCCATACCAATGCTTTGTAGATAATCCAAAACGGCTTTGTCCGGAAAGTGTTTTGTGCCGTTAAATGCCATGTGTTCGCAAAAATGGGCAAGGCCGTTTTGATCCGCTTCCTCTTGCATGGCACCGGCATGTACTAGCAGCCAAAACTCAGCTCTTTCAGCCGGTTTTTTATTGTGTTTGATGTAATATTTGAGTCCATTATCTAATGTTCCCACGCGATAATCGGGATCAAATTTGAGTTTTTCCTCCGGGTTATAGGTTTTGTCTTGCGCAAATACCAGTACCGACAGGAATAAAATAATTGTGAGCGATGTGAGTTTTTTCATGGGGCTTAGGGTTTAATTAGTAATTCGTTAATAACTGTAATTTGATACCACAAGTTACTTTAATATAACTGTATAATGATAAAAAAATTATGAATGTATTTTTATTTTTCATGATTAGTTTGTTTCTTTTTTTATTGTTTCCTTGTTAATAATGTATTCGTTTTTATAATAATTTCTGGCAGTGAAAGATATTTTTCCAAGTTTTTCCATTTCTTTATAAGTTTTGTATGTCTCAAGTTTAGGAATTCTTATCTGGAATTCTTCATTTTTCTTGTTCTTATACATTAAAAGGCTTGAGTCAATAAAAGTGTTTGCGCGGCGAAAGCTCATTTTATTTATTAGTGTTAGAGACTGATTTTCAAAATAATAATTATCTGAATCTCCGATTTGTTTTGGGGCGGAGCAAGCAATGTTGAGCAGGATGAGCAGGATGAGTGGCGTTAGTGTTTTCATAGGGGTGATTTTAAGTTCATAAATTTATTTAAAAACATGCAATTTTAAGAGCGTTTTATGATGAATGTACGAATGGTTAGATATTAGTAATGAGCTGTAATTTATTCATATAAATGGTAAAATTCACTCTTTCCCCATCACCAAATACCATTCCACCCAAGCATCCATTTGTCTTACTGAATTTGGCTTGAGAATGATTTCAAAATTATTATCCAATAAATAAATGGTAGGTGTGGCAAATACATGATAATCTTTTACTGCAGGGCTTTCCCATTTTTTGTAATCACACATACTGATGAATGGAAAGTCCTTAACAAAGCTGTTGAATTTTTCCTTTTCTTCATCAAGCGATACAAAAACAACTTCTACATTTTGAGATTTCCATTTGTCATAAACCCCGGCAATTTGAGAAAGCTCTGAGGGACAGGCTGGACACCAACTTGCACCAAAAACGACAACTATATATTCGCTGTTGATTTCTGATAATTTTTGAATGGTATTATTACCATGAGTTAAAACATCTCCTTTAAATTCAAAATCAGATGCTGTATTGCCGATTTTCATAGCACGATAGTTCTCCAATTGGTAAGCAAAGTCGTTGTTAATGGTGCAAGATTGTTCATTAAGTAGTTTTAACGCCAGATATTCTGATGCACCAAACAAACTACGACTTTCTAATAATTTGAATAAGTATTCGGTTATTTCGTTTAGTTTTTTCTCATCTGCAATAAGATTTTCAACCATATAGTCAATAGAAATATTCATTTCTATATAAACTGAATCTAATGTTCTACCACTGTTTTCAATTAACCAGAAATGGCTGTCAATGACATCACTGAGCAGTCCGCTTTTATACAAGCGAGGGTCTGTGTAATCCATATTTCGGAATGAAGCAATGCTTGCAGGAATTTCTTCGGTGCGGTACTGTGCAATGACAGAAACTGAACTTACTAATTTTCGAACCGGCAAATACCAACTCACATACGAGTTTTGAGGTAAGTTTGCTAAGAATAAACTGTCCACGGCTCGTATTTTTTGCTTTCCACTATTTATTGCATTCTTGCGAATTTTATGTGTAAAGAAGTATGAACTCTCAGTATGACTTCTTTCCATATAATTCCATATAGACAGGCTCCTTTCTCTACGGGGATGTTCTGTTGCATATTGCTCAAACAACCTATTTTCCTTACCCTTGAGTATTTCTATTGATTCTACATTTGAAAAATCACTACCTTTCAATAATATGCCATTATCCTCAAGTATTATTATAAACGAGGAGTTATTCTCTGCTAAAAGATAACCCATTCCGAAATCGTTTGTGCTATAACTCAAACTAAAAAAACCATTCCCATTGGCTTTTGTGCTGTCTATGGCGAAGGTCTCAAAACCTTCGAACCCAATAAGTTTTACTTGTTGATTGGCAAGCTCGGGAAAAGAGCCTTTTATAGTGTTTTGAGAATATGCAAAAATACAAATAAATAATAAAACAATTATGGCATTTATTTTTTTCATAAAACATCCTTTTTAAAATTAGTATCAAAAGAAACAAGGGCTGTGGCTGAAACCTGCAAAATATTACAATCCTTAAGGCAACGCACAGAATTTCCGTTCGCCCGGTTGTTGCTGTTCATGTTGGCATTGCTACTGTTGAAGTTCAGGTTCCGCGAGTTGGTACCATCCACGGTACTTGACCAATAGTTGCCGTTGGAACCC
>CAYOUD010000171.1:0-5455 GCA_964407055.1 uncultured Bacteroidales bacterium
AGACCAAAACAACCGAACAACTCCCGTCATAATTCCAGCTTTTCATGAGATTAACTTAATTGCAGCCGGATTGCAACATTCACTGGCGTACAATGCACAAGGAAAAGCCTATGCTTGGGGAAGCAATGCCAATAATCAATTAGGAATTTCATCTCTGACAGAAACCAACACACCACAACAAATTGATATCACTGGAATTCAAGCACTTTACGCCGGAACTGCAAATTCATTTGCGATTCGTAATGACAACAGCGTTTGGGCCTGGGGACAAAACAATGCAGCACAATTAACACTCGGACACAACAATCCAGTTGCTTCTCCTGAACAATCACCCAATGTGTTCGGCATCCAAAAAATTGCTGCAGGAAATGAGTTTACAGGTATGTTATGGCAAAACGGATTGGTTTGTAATTCTGAAACAATCAGTTTGACAATGCTAGAAATTCCTGAGGTTGAAATACAGCAAAACGGAAATATTCTGAGTGTTACTGAAGGTATCGCATGGCAATGGTTCCTGAACAATTCAGAAATACCGGGAGCAAACGAATCCCAAATTACGATTTCGGCCGAGGGAAATTATTCAGTACTGATTGATTTTGCCAATGGCTGCTCCTTACATACTGACGCAATCAGTATTGGAAATGAGATTGCAGGTCTTATCAATGAAAATGCGATTGAAATTGCGCCAAATCCGGCAACGGATTACCTCAATATCCATATTGCAACCGGAGTAACTAATCAGCTTCAATCTTGGGAAATCATCAACACACAAAGTGAAATTATGATGATATCAAATGCAACGGAACTCAGTGACGAAATAAAACTTGATGTTTCTGAATTAGCACCTGCGGTTTATTACATTCGCATGTACTTTGAAAAACAGAGTATTGTGAAAAAATTAGTGATCCAATAAACAAACATAATATCACAAAAAGAGACTGTTTCAAGATTGATTCAGTCTCTTTTTGTTTTTGCTCGTTGGGCTTTTAACCCGAAAAATTCACCGCAAATTTCAGAATCTTTAAAACTTCTTGGTAAGCTTTGCGTTAAAACTATTTTCAAATGACTATGTGTTTTTCAAAACCAATGAACTAAGAAATGCTACTTGGATAACGTGTTTCATTCTCCTTATCATCCTGAAACACAATTTGTATTACCTAAAACTTCAGCCTCCCTCCCTTTCCAACAATGTTTCTCAGCAGGCTTACTTAATCTATGACATAAATTATGTTCTAATTCAATAAAAACCTGTATTTTCGCCTTTGAAAACAACGATTTGAGATATTATGGCTAAAAACCAAAATCTTTTTGCCGAATTTCCCGAAGTAAGCAGGGAAGCGTGGCAGGAAAAAATTGAAGCAGACCTGAAAGGTGCTGATTTTGAGAGAAAGCTGGTCTGGCGAACCATGGAAGGCTTCAACCTTATGCCTTACTACAGAACTAATGACCTTAAAGACAAGGATTACCTCAACAGTTTGCCGGGAGAATTCCCTTATTTGCGGGGCACAGAACTCACTAATGAATGGGAAATCCGTCAGGATATTCTCGTGAAAAATGTGACTGATGCCAATGCAAAAGCGCTGGACGTGCTTAAAAAAGGGGTAACTGCACTCGGGTTTATTATTCCGAAAGCATTGAGCCCTGACGATTTCGAACAATTACTTGAAGGAATTGTGCTTGAAGCGCTGCCAGTATATTTCATATCCGATGACAACACCGGATTATACTCTCGCTTGCTTGCAGAATATGTTGAGAAAAAAGGATTGGATAAAACAAAAATCCAAGGGTCGGAAAACTTTGACGTGCTTGCTTTTCTTGCAAATAACGGCTTTATGCCTTGCGGAAAAAGCAATTGCGATTGTTCGGAAAAATTATTTTCAGATATTAAAGACGCGCTGCCAGCATTTCGCCCCATTGCGATTGAAGCAAAAAACTTTCAAAATTCCGGTTCTAATCTCACACAAGAGCTCGGTTTTGCACTGTCTGAAGCCGTTTATTATCTTGATAAATTAACAGATGCCGGTTTCGACATTGATGATATCGCACAACGCATTCAGTTTAACTTTGCAGTCGGTCCGAATTATTTCATGGAAATTGCGAAATTACGTGCTGCTCGCATGCTTTGGGCAAAACTTACCGATGCATATGGCATCAAAGACAAAGCATCCGCAAAAATCCACATGCATATAGAAACTGCAAAATGGAACATGTCTGTATATGATCCTTATGTGAATATGCTAAGGGCAACAACCGAGTGCATGTCAGGAATTTTGGGCGGAGCAAACAGCATCAATGTGCTGCCTTTTAACACGCCATACGGCGATCCAACAATATTTTCAGAGCGTATTGCCCGGAATGTTCAATTGATTTTAAAAGAAGAATCACATTTCGGTAAAGTACAAGACCCTGCAGCCGGATCGTATTTTATTGAAACCCTGACCGATACTCTGGTTGAAAAAGCATGGAACCTCTTCCTCGAAATTGAAGATGCCGGAGGTTTCATCCCCGCATTTAAAGAAAATATCATTCAGGATAAAATCGACACGAGTCTGAATGAACGTCTGAAACGCATGGCTATGCGCAAAGAGACAATTCTCGGAACCAATCAATATCCTAATTCAGAAGAATATCTGGATAAAGACATTGACATTAATCGCTTATTTGCTGTCCAACACAAAGATTCCGGAAATGGGCGCCCATTGTGGGAAAATCGTGTTTCAGAAGCTTTTGAAGCAATGCGCATAAAAACAGACCGCAGTAAATTTAGGCCGAAAGTGTTCTTACTTACCATCGGAAATCGTGCGATGCGCAGCGCAAGAGCACAATTTGCAGCAAACTTTTTTGCAGTTGCAGGCTTTGAAGTTGTAAATAATCTCGGTTTTGACACCGTGGATGCAGGCGTAAAAGCTGCGCATGAAATGAATGCCGGTATGATTGTTCTCTGTAGTTCAGATGACGAATACGTTGAATACGGGAAACAACTTGTTGAGCTAAACGATGGGAAATCCATTCTTGTTGTGGCAGGAAATCCTGCTTGTAAAGATGAGTTAACAGAAGCCGGAATCCAACATTTCATTCATGTAAAAACCGATATTCTTGCAAATTTGCAAGCATTTCAATCCATGTTAGGAATTTAAAAATTCAATTATGAAACCAGATTTTAAATCAATAAATATTCGCGAACCCAGAGAAATAACGGATGTCAATGCTTGGGAAAAGTCGCACGGAATCAAAAAGAACTGGGAAACACCGGAAAAAATTCATGTGAAACCAGTTTACACTAAAGAAGACATCAAATCATTTAACCATTTGAATTATGCTGCCGGATTAACACCATTCCTACGTGGCCCCTACTCAGCCATGTATGCCATGCGTCCCTGGACAGTTCGCCAATATGCCGGATTCTCGACAGCTGAGGAATCCAATGCGTTTTATCGAAGAAATCTTGCTGCCGGACAAAAAGGACTGTCCGTTGCATTCGACCTGGCAACCCACCGCGGATACGATTCTGATCACGAACGCGTTGTCGGAGATGTCGGGAAAGCTGGTGTAGCAATAGATTCCATTGAGGATATGAAAATCCTTTTTGACGAAATCCCGCTTGATAAAATGTCTGTTTCAATGACAATGAACGGTGCAGTACTACCGGTGATGGCATTCTATATTGTTGCCGGACAGGAACAAGGTGCGAAAGTTGAACAATTGTCAGGAACCATTCAAAATGATATCCTGAAAGAGTTTATGGTGCGGAATACTTACATTTATCCACCGGAATTCTCAATGCGAATTATTTCTGATATTTTTGCGTTTACCTCTCAAAAAATGCCAAAATTCAATTCAATTTCAATTTCAGGATACCACATGCAGGAAGCCGGAGCAACTAACGATATTGAGTTGGCTTACACTCTGGCTGACGGTTTAAATTATATCCGTACAGGAATCAAATCCGGACTGGATGTTGATGCCTTTGCACCACGCCTTTCATTTTTCTGGGCAATTGGAATGAATCATTTCATGGAAATTGCTAAAATGAGAGCAGCACGCATATTGTGGGCAAAAATGGTAAAACAATTCAATCCGAAGAATCCAAAATCAATGGCACTGAGAACGCATTCACAAACTTCAGGATGGTCATTGACAGAACAAGACCCGTTTAACAACGTGGCTCGTACCTGCATTGAAGCGATGGGTGCCGCACTGGGACACACACAATCGCTACACACGAATGCCTTGGATGAAGCAATTGCCTTACCAACTGATTTTTCTGCTCGGATTGCACGTAACACGCAGATTTATATTCAAGAAGAAACGCATATTTGTAAACATGTTGACCCATGGGCAGGCAGCTATTATGTGGAAACGCTTACTAAAGAGATTGCAGACCGTGCCTGGGAACACATTCAGGAAATTGAAAGTCTCGGCGGAATGGCAAAAGCCATTGAAACCGGGATTCCAAAAATGCGTATTGAAGAAGCTGCAGCAAGAGCTCAGGCAAAAATTGATTCCGGAAAACAAACCATTGTCGGAATTAATAAATATCGACTTGAAAAAGAAGATCCAATTGACATTTTAGATGTTGATAATACTGCAGTACGGGATTCACAAATAAAACGTTTAGAAACACTACGGGCAAACAGAAATGAAGCGGAGGTACAATCTGCACTCGAAGCCATTACAAAATCGGTAGAAACCGGAAAAGGTAATTTGCTCGAATTGGCAGTAGATGCAGCGCAAAAACGCGCAACTCTTGGCGAAATTTCTTATGCTTGTGAAAAAATTGTCGGGAGGTATCAAGCTGTGATTCGATCAATTAGTGGCGTTTATTCTTCGGAAAGCAAGAATAACGACAAATTTAAAAAAGCACAGAAATTGTGTCAAAAGTTTGCTGAAAAAGAAGGCAGACAACCTCGTATTATGGTCGCAAAAATGGGTCAGGACGGACATGACCGCGGAGCAAAAGTTGTTTCTACCGGTTATGCCGATATTGGCTTTGACGTGGATATCGGACCATTATTCCAAACTCCTGGTGAGGCCGCAAAACAAGCGGTAGAAAATGACGTGCATATACTCGGCGTAAGCTCTTTGGCTGCCGGACATAAAACACTGGTACCGGGCGTTATTGCTGAACTCAAAAAGCTCGGACGTGAAGACATCATGGTTGTTGCAGGCGGAGTTATTCCTCATCAGGATTATGATTTCTTGTATGAAGCAGGCGTTGCTGCAATTTTCGGCCCCGGATCACCGGTCTCTGAAGCGGCAATTAAAATGCTGGAAATTTTACTGCAGGACTAATGTAGTTTCAAATAATACTATCATTAAAAAAACCATCTTCGTTTTGAAGGTGGTTTTTTTTATGATGAAAAAAGAGGCACATTCCTACACCTCATTCATTTATTTTTTAAATGATTACTTAATGTTATACCTAAATTCATTTTTATAACTAATTCCAGCTATC
>CAYOUD010000172.1:0-5423 GCA_964407055.1 uncultured Bacteroidales bacterium
GCTGATACAAGAAATAGAATGAATTGTATCGGCAATTTTGATTCACAATCGGTATAACTATTTGCGGTGAATTTTTCGGGTTAAATTGGCTTAGTTTTATAGCGGAAAGATATAACAGATTTTTTTAAATGGAAAGCCGTTTACGTTAAGTTTTATCTGCAAACATAAATTTCGTGTGGAAACAGACAGATTATGGATTTTCTTTTAACATTTGAATCGAGCCCCTGTAAAAAATAAAAGCTGCTACTGCCATGAGGGTATGGGCTGCATCTAAGTAATTAAACCAAATATCGATGCTCCATTCCTGCAAATAAATAATGGATGAAATTACAGCAAAACCGACAGCCCAAATGAAAATTTTACTGGCTTTACTTTTGTTTTTCCAGTAAGTGAAAACCGAGTAAGACCCAACGATAAACATGATTCCGTAAGCAGAATGAATTTCCACGAATTTAAAGTTTAGCGTTACAAAAGTTAGTGTCATGAAAGTGAGTAACTCGGTGATATTTACCCATTTGAACACGACAATGGCTTTTGGTGGTGCAATTTTTACTGCATGTTCTATGGCTGCGCGCTCAATTAGCATCACTGCGAGCATACTGCTAATCCAGCCCGGGAGTTTCCATGCAAAACTAAGGGCATATAAAAATCCATGACCTATTACGCCACCAACAAAAGTCGCAATTCCCATACCTAAAAAGTAAAGTAGGAGGTAGGTTTTAATTCGCTGTCCTGAAGGGATTTTAAGTAATCTGAAAAACGCATAAAAACACACAACGGCTACCAAAATATCTGTAAGCATTGTAATGGGTTCATCAATTCGAATCCCGAAAGGAAAAATTGAGGGTTGTTGTGCTAAAATCATCATAAAAAAAATCCAGTCTTAAGGCCGAAAAATACTTTGTTTTTCTCAGCCTAACAAATAATTGTTTTAAATTCTACGGGATTTCGATTATCCAACGCTAACCGAAACAGGCAGGGGGTTTAGGAAAATTGTGCTAAATGAAAACTATCTGCTGAATTCTGATTCCCTTCATTGCCCGCCAGTCATCTGCATTCTATTGAATAACAATCGTTTCCTCTTTTTTCAACTTTCCATTTTTCTTTCTTTCGTTCGATAGATTTAAGTTAAGTTCAACGATTAGATTTCCGTGTATTTCAATATTAACCTCACTATCAGTTCATTGAGTAATTCCACTTCGTATTCCCCAACACTGGGATCCAGGTGTTCGTTGCCAATACCGCTGTCATCAGTAATGAAAACGTAAGTTCCGGTTGTGAGCATTGAAAATGTCCGCAACAGATATTCCGTTTCTGCATTGATTCCACTTGCGGAGATTGGAATAATTTTAATGCCTTTTTCTGCATAGGATTTAATGGAATTCTGTAAGTCGTCTATAACCTCCTGTGTGTAATGCGGCGGGGCATCCAAAACGACAAACACAATCCGGCATAAGGCGTCTTCCGACCATTGTAATTCTGTCAAACCGGTATTAAGTGCTGTGTGAACCGCTTCCGGATAATCTCCGCCACCGCCGGCAGATTGCTGCTCTATAAAACTAATGGTATTATGGATATTGCCATCAAATTGAGAAAAGCGTGTGACATATTCATCGCCTTCATCTCTGTAAAATACGGTGCCGGTGTAAATGTCCGCTGTGTTATTTTGAGATTCGACGGATTCTATAACAGCTTGTAAGTCATCTTTCAGAAATTCTAATTCGTCGCTCATTGAGCCGGTTGCATCCACAATAAATGCCAACTCAACCCGCTGCGAGGTGTTGTTCGGAAGATTTACAGTCACATCGTTTATCCCGTTTTCATACATTTCAACAGAATAAGTGGTTTCATAATCCTCAATTTGTATTGTCAAATCATTAATTGTTTCTTGTTCGCTTTGATAGGGTGAATACCATAATTCTGCCATGCCAAAATTGTCGGTTTTACTTTCCCATTGCTTTGTGTCGCCCCGAAATAATTTTACTGACTGATTTCTTAACAGTTCCCCGGTTTCGCTGCTCACAGTAACAGATATTCTGTGGTCTGTATAGATTGTCCAGTAGTCTGGTAGTTCAGAATAATCTTGAGTGTTGAGTAGATTTTTCCAGAAATTCCAATTGTCAAGGTCATTCCATTCTCCTGCTGTGATAAACCCTGATTGTTCGTTTCCGCCATTGGGGTCAATCAGTTCGCCTCCCGAGGATGAGCCATCGGCTGTATAGGTTCCTGATTCAGACATTGAGTTGACATTGTCTTTGGAACATGAAAATACAAATAAGGCAACAAATAAGATTAATACAATTCGTTTCATGGGTTTTCGTTTTTATTTACAAACGAAGATACTGAATTTTTATTTTGTTTTGAAACTTATTTTCAGCTTGTTAATCGCTCTAATTCAGTAAGATTTTCGAATGCTTCTTCTTTACTGTTCCCGCAATATTCCGGGTCGGCTTTGAAATTGTCGCAAACTGTCGGATAATCAGGCGTATTGTGAATATTACAAAATCCTTTATCGTTCAAATTAACACAGCGCACACCGGCAGGTTTCCCGTTCGGCATTCCGGGAATTGGTGATGAAATTGAGATTGCAATGCAGCAGGCTGCACATCCGGGGCGACATTCCATGTTATTACAATTTAATGATTTGTCGGATTTGTCGATTTGTGCTTTCCTCGATTCGTATCACATACATACCTCTGCTTAAACCTGATAAATTGATTTTTATACGATTTGAGTCAGCTTGTTCAGACAACACTAATTCCCCGTTCGAGTCATATATCTTTACGGATAAAATGGGTTGCATACTCGATATATGTATCTCGTCGTGAACCGGATTTGGGAATAGATTAAATACCGTGGTTTTATTCGTTTCAGCAAGCAGTCCTGTTCCTGGATACAGCTTTATGCCAACTGGTCGGTGGTCTGAAAGGTTGTTGTCATAATCCCACCAGCTGGAATAGATATTGTCCACTTTAATTACCTCACAAGTAGATGCAGGATGATCAGCAATGTTAAACAATTCATTGCTGATTAAAATATGATCTAAATGGGAAGGATAGGAGGGGTATGACCAGTTTGAATCGTCTCCATTTGCTATATCCATATCATCAAATCTGAAGTTGCTGGCATCATTGATAAAGCTTTGAAAAACATTGTTTGAAGCATTGTCATCCAGTTCGTCGTTTAAATCTCCGACAAGCAAAACACGGCTATTATTCAAATTGTCATCTATATACTGCTTCAGTAAACTGCATGCCAAATATCGTCTGTATTCTTCATCATCCTCATTGTCAAGTTCGAGATAACCATCGCCACAACATTTCAAATGGTTGTTAATTACTGCATAATCATATCCCATACTGGTGAATTCAATGACAAAAGGTGATCTTGGAAATGGATTCCAGTACGCCGAGGATGTGTAAATTTCATGCAAATTGGCATTCTGAATTATTGCGGGTTTATACACAATAACGAGTGCTGTGTAATACCAGTCTCCAATGCTGTATTCATATTGAGGCATGCCATTCATTATGCTGATGAATTCATCGGTATCCCCAATTTCCTGAAAGGCATAAATGTCTGCATCCAATGCTTCTATTGCTTGGCTCAAGGAATTCACTGAAGTACTTCCGTTCTTGGGAAAGTTCTCAACATTCCAGCTGATGATATCAAGTGTACTGTCTGTACCAAAACTTAAATTCTCAAAGTTCTGAGAAAAGCTGTGCAGGCTTAAAATAATCATAGCCCAAATAAAAATAATACGCATATTGTAATATTTTGATTTACAAAGGTAACAAAACTTGCAATCCAAAGTTTTCCTTTCGAATTAATTCGTCTGTGAATGAATGAAATGATGAATCAAAATTAATTTACTTTTTATTTTTGTAATAAAAAGTGTTAATTTCACGACCTGTTAATCGACAAAATTTTATGCGGCAATTTGCACTTCAGTTTAAATGCTTTTTGGAGAAAAATAAGAAAACCATTTTTATTTTAGCCCTTATTTTAATTGCATTGCGATTTGTTTGGTTAAATGCCATCAATTGGCATAGTGGCGAAATTAGCAACGGATTGCCCGGAATAAAATATTGGCTTGATACGAATCGCTATCTTTTCGGAGCAGAAAGCATCCTTACAGGTGAAGGATTAGAAGGTCGGCAGTTTCAGTTTATCGGATACATTCTTATAATTGCTTTTTTAAAATTACTTTCCTTGCCGGATGGTGCAATAATTATTTTACAACTGCTACTTGCCGGTTTTGCAGCTTATGCGCTTTTTGATACAGTAATAACGATTAGTAAGTCTAAAATTGCTGGAATTTTTGTTGTTGCCTTATTTTTATGCAATCCGTTTATTGTGAGATGGCATTTGTATATTGCCACCGAATCGATTTACACCTCGATGGTGATATTGTTTTTTTGGAGATTGGTGAAGATGATTAAAAAACCTGCTCTGAAAAACTATTTTCTCGCTGCTGCTGTGTTGATAATTACAATGTTTATTCGTCCTAATGGATGGATATTACTGCCTGTTTTTCTCGGATTTTTAATCAACACGTTTTCATTGAATAAATATCTTAAAAATTCCTTGATAGTTATTAGTTTGTTCGCTTTTGTGTTTCTGATGGGTGCTGTTGGAAGCTTTAGAAACTCAATTCAAATTACCACTCCGGTTCAAAATCTTCAAGATGGGATAACCGTTTGGGGACATCCGGAATTGAATCTTGAAATGCCCCTAGCCAACGACATTGAGGACAAATCATGGATAGGAGGATTGAAATATCTTGTTCGCCATCCGGTTGCTAGTGTGAAACTTGGCGCAGCACGTGCCGGATATACTTTGATGCACATTCGTCCGCATCATTCTTTTGCGTATAAATTGAGAGGCTTATTTTGGATTCTCCCGGCGTATTTTCTGTGTTTATTTTCCTTGAAATACCTAAGACGAAAACCCGAAATATTGGCCGGATTTGTGATTATTTTTGCGCATTTATTTGTTGTTGCAGTGTCTTATGCCGAGCACGATTCTCGCTTTGACATTTATGTCTTACCTATTTTTTATGTGCTTGCAGGCGTTGGTTTGTCAAATATAATTGATCGTTTGATGTCAAAACTGAAAAAGAGGAACAGATTGAATTAAGTTTGCATGCGTTTTGATGTTTCTTTTGGATAATCTGCCACTATAAGTTGCATTTTATTCTAAAAATCGCCAATGGCGTTTACTTGTGTGTTTGCAGGACATTTTCCTACGCATTTATTACTGGTTTCCTGAACATTTTTAATTTTTCTGCGTATAACATGATAAAAACCATTATATTTGATAAAAACCAAGCTGTATAACTATGAAAAATTATCAATTTAACACACACACACACACACACACACACACACAGTAAAATCAGTGTTGTAGCGTTTTTTATGTTG
>CAYOUD010000173.1:0-5309 GCA_964407055.1 uncultured Bacteroidales bacterium
ACGGTTTCTAAATGATAAATTAACAGAGAATGGGCTTATTTGAAAGTCAATTTAAATGGATAAAGAATTTTTACTGGCACTGCTTCTCCATTATGCTTTCCGGCCGTCCAGAATTTAGCGTGGCGTTTTATTTGATGAATAACTTGTGTGTCGGTAATTGGCTTTTCTGATACCTCGTTGAAATCAATTTGTGCAATGAATTCAAAGATGTCGCGTCTGCATTCAGGCATTTCTTCTACTTTCGTGTAAACTCTCCGGTTTAAAATAAAATCCAAATAAAACTCTGTACTATCATTTTCAGGATTTGGAGTGAATGCAAAAACAGAACTTCCGGCTAAGCATATTAATAGCATGAAAATTGTGTGTCTCATACTTTAAGTATTTAAAATCTTCTGTCTATACACGGACAAATCTATTAAAAATATACTAAAAACAAAGTTTATGCTTTATTTAGTTAACTGAAAACTGGTTGAAATTTGCAGTTCTAAAGCTGTTTTGCATATAAGGGTTTGTAAATCAATGTGATTCGTATAAGAATCTAATGTCTAAATTTGTAAACTCCTTATTTCCAGAGAGATTTCAGCCGTTCTGCAATTTTTTCTTCGGTTGTATTATTCCCGGGTTCATAAAATCGCATGTTTTTTACCGATTCCGGGAAATAGCTCTGTTTTACAAAGTTTCTGGGATAATCATGTGCATAAAGATAGTCCTTTCCATAGCCCAAGTCTTTCATAAGTTTGGTTGGAGCATTCCTCAAATGTAATGGAACAGAAGCCGGGTCATTTTTTTTAACAAAATATAGTGCCTGATTTATGGCCATATATGCAGAGTTGCTTTTTGCTGATACAGCAAGATATATTGTGCATTCTGCCAAAATTATTCTCGCTTCCGGCATGCCGATTTTATGAACTGAATCAAAGCATGCATTTGCTATTTGCAATGCATTGGGAGTCGCTAATCCGATGTCTTCGGCAGCAAGAATGATTAAACGACGTGCAATGAATTCTGGTTTTTCTCCACCGTCCAACATTCGTGCAAGCCAATAGATTGCTGCGTCAGGTGCAGAACCTCTCACAGATTTTATAAAGGCTGAAATAATATCATAATGTTGTTCTCCGGTTTTGTCGTAAATCGCAATATTCTCCTGCAATGTTTGTTCAACGCTTTCATTATCAATGATGATCTTGTCAGATGTTGTCGTTTGAATCATCATTTCCAGAATATTCAGCAGTTTTCTGGCATCTCCGCCTGAGAACCGGTACAATGCTTCTTTCTCCTTGATTGTAATGTTTTGTTTTGATAATATTTTGTCTTCGCTAATGGCTCTTTCAAAAAGCTTGTCGAGCGCAGCTTTGTCAAGGGGATTTAGTACATAAACCTGCGATCTTGAAAGCAGTGGTGTGATAACTTCAAAGGATGGATTCTCGGTTGTAGCACCAATTAAGACAAGGGTTCCGTCTTCTACCGCTCCTAAAAGTGAGTCTTGTTGCGATTTGCTAAAGCGATGAATCTCGTCAATGAACAGCAGGGGAGGTTTCGGATTAAACATACGATTTTTCTTGGACATTTCAATGGCATTACGCACATCCTTTACCCCTGAATTAATTGCACTGAGTGTGTGAAATTGGCGGTTTTGAGAATTTGCAATCAGACGGGCTATGCTAGTTTTTCCAACTCCGGGCGGACCCCATAGAATCATGCTGGGGATGTTTCCGCTGTGTATCGCTTTATTTAACGGAGCTCCTTCACCCAATAAGTGTTCCTGACCATAAACCTCTTCAGGTTTGGTTGGTCTCATTCGTTCTGCAAGTGGTCGGAAATCATTTTGCATACTGCAAATTTATGATTATTATTTAATCTTACCTTGCTGATCGTAAATATTATGCAGCAAAGTAATCTGAACGTAAGGTCAGATTCAATTTGTTTTGGTAGTTAGAGGACATTGCGTGGATGATTCAAATCTGCACAAAGGGAATGGCATGAATTTTACGGGTTAACCGTAACACGACCTTGAAGGTCTGTAGGATTATGATGATGTTTTAGTATTTGCTGATGCGGGTATTGTAAATGACTTTGTCCTGTTTTATCATTCAAAAAAATCTTGCGAATATATATTAATTTTTAACAGCAAAATGTGATGACAAAAATATTTAACGAAAATTTTGCATTCAGTTAATTCAGTGCCCAAAAGGCGAATTATCATTCGCTCGAAATAGGAGGGTTATTCTTTTTTCCGTTTGAAACTTTTTGCCATTTCTTGAAAGCAGGGGAGACGCTTTTCGTAGTTTTTCAGACTTGTGCCGGTAAGTTGATACACCGTGATTCCGTCAAACAACACGGCAACGTAAATCAGCTCATATTTATTGAGTTTGGTATTTTGTCCAACGGCATGAAATTCGAGTCCGGTAAGTCCATCAACCTTAATAGGTTTAGGTTCTAAGTCTTGTTTTTCACTATAGTCAATCGGATAGGATTCAATGACTTTTTTCAGATAATTTTCCTGTTTTTCGCCTACCGGGATTTTGCTTTTGTTAATCATAAATGCCGTTTTTGCTTCAGTTTGACTCGGAATTTGTCCATCATCTGTGTAAACAAGTGAATTCATTAAAATATTTCCGGGTTTTAAATCACAGGCTGAAAAATCAACCGAAAAATCGAAGGCTTCAGTAATTGCTTCATCGTCTTCAGGAACAAACACAATACCGAGTAAGGACTCTCTGATACGTTTTGCTTCTTTTTCAAAATCCGCATCTTTATACCATGAAGCATTAAGCACATAGGTGTTTTTCATATCGCCAATCACAAAAACATAGCGCATGTAAGTCTTTCCGTAGGCAAATTGCACGCCGGATTGCAACATAGCATCAAATCCATTGATTAAGAACATTTCCTCTTTGGCAACCACCATGCCTTTTTGAATATCTTTATTTCGCTTAAACGCTACAAGATTTTCATTGACGCTGCCGGGTACTTTAAAAAACATAATTGAACTCCCTGCAAGTATGTTTTCATATCCGTTAAAACGATCTGATTTATTGTAGTTTTCAGGAGGTACAATATATAGCTGAGTTCCCGGGATTTTCTCATATGCGGCATGTTTCTTGTTAGTAATCTTTTTTGCTGACTGTGCCTGAACTGAGAAGGTCGGACTCAGAAAAACGATGCTAAATAATATCAGAGTGAAAATTCTATATTTCATGGCTTGTATAGTTTTATTAATTTTGTCAAACAAGGATAATGCCAATTATGATAAAAAAAATATTTACGCTGTTGATAGCAAATGTAATAATTCTTTCGTTGAGTGCCGAAGAAAATCCGGTTTTTGATAATATGATTTATGATGCGGATATCAAATCTGTTCGTATGCACTATAGCGAATGGGAGCTTTCCTGGCCATATTATGAGCTGAATACCGACATGCAGTTGAGTCTGACTTTTGATGATTTGCGTGACGAGCCACGGAATTTTGAGTATCGGATTGTGCATTGCAATCAGGATTGGACAAAAAGCAATTTATTCTTTTCAGATTATATGGATGGTTTTGAGCGTAATCCACTGGAAGATTATGAAATGTCAATGAATACAATGATTCCATACACACATTATGAGCTTCTGCTTCCGAATGATGATGTGCAATTCCGAACATCAGGAAATTATGTGGTATTGGTTTATGATACTGAATATCCGGAAATACCGATTTTGTCGCGGCGGTTTTTTGTTGTAGAACAAGATATTTCGATTGAAGCAGAAGTCAGGCAGCCGGTTTTGGGTTTGTATAAATCACTGGGACATGATGTGCGATTGTCATTAAAGACCAACAGTATGCAATTTCATAATATATTTAGTGAAATTGATGTGTGTGTAATGCAAAATAACCAGTGGGACGGGATGCAGTGTAATTTGAAGCCGGATTTTATTCGAAATGATGAGGTGGTGTTTCATCGGGATGATCAGGCAGTTTTTAAAGCGAGCAATGAATTTCGCATTTTGAATATGCGAAATCTGAAATTTACCAATGAAAAAATGGCAAGAATTGAGTTTAAGCATCCTGATTATTTTGTCACCTTACATCCTGATAAGAATAATCAGTTTATGCAGTATCTGGACCGTGATGATTTTGACGGGCGTTATGTGATTTCAAATCGCGATGGTTGGGATGCAAAAACGGATGCCGATTATGTGCATGTGTTTTTTCAGATTCCGGCAAGGCTCGACCAAACCGGTGGTTCAGTGTATATTTATGGAGAATTAACAAACTGGCGTTGTGATGAAAGCAATAAAATGCTTTACAATACCGAAACCGGCATGTATGAAAAAGAGCTTTTTTTAAAGCAGGGAGCATACTCATATCGCTACGTGTTGAAAGAAAACGGCAAAATTAATCACATGCGTTTTGAAGGCTCGCATTGGGAAACAGAGAATGATTATATGATTATTGTCTATTATCACGATCTTCGTTTGGGTGCCGATCGTATTCTCGGTTTTGAAGTGGTGAACAGCCATCCGGAATAATGGATAGTGTATGTAAGCCCATTGAAATTAAAGCCAGCGGGTAAACTTCGGACGGATGAGCCACGATAGTTTTTCATCACGATTTAATCAGACGAAAAACACCCGGAATTGTCAGAAGTCCCCTTTATCTTCTTCTTGCATGTTGTGGGTTATAGTTGCAACTTTTGACATTTAACAATTTTGATATTTTTTCTGAAAGAGATATCGCTTGTTTTTTGTTTTTTAATCTGAGGAGCACTTCTTTAGTTATATGAGATTCAGATAGAAGTGTAATTTCATATATTGTAGATTTATCAGATATTGAGATGTTGGTTCTGCCTCCATAAGTTCTAGTTGAAAGTGTTTTACGTAAAATTGATATATTGGGAAAATTAGTTGTCTTCCACTCACCAACTTTATATTTTAACAGGTAACAGAATGATCGATACTGTCCGTTTTTTATTTGAAAACCTGAAATGTTAAAACTGATAAAAGCCCCAATTGCTAAGACAATTAGACCTAAAATTATTAGTATATATTCAGCTTCGATTATTGAGGATCTTATAAGTGCCAAGCTGAAAAGTATTATAATATAACCAACTACTAAAAATGGTCTTGGGAAACATTTGCCTGTATGAATCAATAATTCGTCGTGATTGTTTTCCATGTTTTAATCTTTACTAACGATAAATGGTATGAGTAGTGGCATCTTTCTGTCAAGTTACAAGCATCTTAATGCGAAAGAATTATTAGAAGTTCCGTTACTAATCAGTGTCAAATTTAATAAAAAGCTTCGGTTATGAACAATTATCATAGTA
>CAYOUD010000174.1:0-5241 GCA_964407055.1 uncultured Bacteroidales bacterium
TTAACAAAACATTACGATTTCATATAGTCAGTTTACAGGTTTACGGGTCGGCTATGCCATTTTTATACGTACCTTGTGCTTGAAAAATCTAAAACAATTTAAGCAATGAAAAAAAATAGTGTTGTATTGTTAATTGGTGCAGTTATATCTCTTATTTGGGCCTGCCAACCAAAAGATGAGTTTAAAGTTGGCCAAGTGTATAACGGATTCAAACTTGAACAGAAAAAATTTGTTGAAGAGGTTAATGCCGAATGTTTATTTTTCACCCACGAAAAAAGTGGCGCACGCTTGATGAAAATCATGGCGGACGATGAAAATAAACTTTTCAACATTGCGTTTAAGACTTTGCCCTCAACCGATTGTGGAAACCCGCATATCATTGAGCATTCCGTGCTTAACGGGTCAAAAAACTTTCCGGTAAAAAGCCCTTTCGAAATCCTGACTAAAGGTTCATTGAACACCTTCCTTAACGCAATGACGAGCTCCGACTGGACAACTTATCCGGTTGCCAGCATGAATGAAAAAGATTATTTTAATCTCATGCATGTTTATCTTGATGCAGTTTTCAATCCATTACTACATGAGGATGATAGAATTTTTGAGCAAGAGGGATGGCACTATGAACTCAATAGCTTAGATGATGAAATCACTTACAAAGGCGTTGTTTACAATGAAATGAAAGGCGCATTTTCACAGCCTTATCGTCAACTTAGCTATCTTACCTACAAAACGCTTTTCCCAGATAACACCTACGGCGTTTCGTCCGGCGGACATCCAGATGCAATCCCTGAATTGACGATTGAACATTTCAGAGATTTTCATAAAAAATATTATCACCCGAGCAATAGTTATATCCTCCTATACGGAAATTCTGACCTCACCAAAGAATTGGAATTTATTGACAAAGAATATCTGTCAAATTACGAAAAATCCGATGAGGAAATCAGCATTCCTATCCAAAAAGGCTTCGACCAAAGAAAAGAAGTTATCGGCACATACCCGGTTGCAGAAAATGCAGAGACTAAAGACAAAACCTATTTAACCTACAGCTTTGTTTTTGGCAACAATACTGACCCCGAAATGAATTTTGCATTAAGTATTCTCAGCCAGGCACTTGTTGGACATGAATCTGCACCGCTGCGTCTCGCGATTGAGGAAGCAGGAATCGGAAAAAATGTGTATGCTTACAATAGCAGCAACAAACAAAACATCTTTACCATCGGCGTTGAAAATGCAAATCCTGAAAATAAAGAAGCATTTGAATCGATTATCTTTAACACACTGAACGATGTAGTAAATGAAGGATTTGACCCAGAAATGCTGGAAGGAATCGTAAATCGCATGGAATTCAGACTCCGCGAAGGAAATACACCGCAAAAAGGCATGATGTACATGTATCGGACCATTCCCTACGTATTTTTTGCAGACAATCCTTATCTTGGATTAGAATTTGAAGCACCGCTTGCCAAGGTGAAATCTGAACTTAAAAACGGCTTGTTGGAAAACATAATTCAGAAAAATTTAATTGATAACAATTTCGCATTACTCACAGTTCTCGAACCCGAGCCGGGGTTGGAGAAAAAACGCAGCGAGCAAATCAAAAAAGAATTGGCTGAGTACAAAGCAAGTTTATCAGAAGAAGCATTGGTGCAATTAATTGAAACCACTCAAGCACTCAAAGAATATCAGGAAACAGAAGACAGCCCTGAGGAGGTTGCAATGGTACCTATGCTCGAACTTTCCGACATTAATACAGAAGCGGAATTCCACGAAATCAAAGAAAAATCCGTAGAGAAAACGAACGTGCTGTTTTACAATAATTTCACTAACGACATCCTTTATACAAATTTATATTTCGACCTTAGCGTGCTGCCACAGGAATATCTGCCATACGCAAACCTCCTATCTGAAATTATAGGAAATATGAGTACAGAAGCATATGACTTTGGAGAACTTGATAATCAGTTAAATATCCACACCGGAAGCTTTTACACTTATCTTAACAGTTTCCTCGTAAAACAATCAACTGAAAATTTTATACCAAAATTCACTGTGTCATATAAAGCAACACAAGACAAGGAAACGATTGCAACAGAACTTGTTTCTGAAATTATCAACAACACAAAATACAATGATACCGAACGTTTAAAAACCCTTTTGGAAAGACATCATTCAGACCAAATGAACTTTGTAAACAATCAGGGCATTAATTTGGCATTAACTCGAATCAGCTCTTATCAGACAGCTTACGGCGTGTATAATGAAATTTTAAACGGATATGAATATTATCAATTCATTGACAATCTGATGTCAGATTTTGACGAGAATCAAGATGAAATCATTGAAAAACTCACAAAAACCGCTGAATTGCTTTTCAGAAAAGACAATATGATAGCCTCAGTTACATGCTCTGACAAGAACTATGAAAGCTTTGAGAAATCGTTGAAAAACTTAAATAAGACACTTAGTTCTGAAACCTCTGAGATGCAAGCATGGAAATTCTCACCGGAAGCAAAAAACGAAGGCATGAAAGCAATGTCAAAAGTTCAATACGTGACAAAAGGTGGAAATTACAAACAGCTTGGCTATGAATGGGACCCAAAAATGCGCGTATTAAATCAAATTCTTTCTAGAGATTATCTACAAACACAAATCCGCGTAATTGGTGGTGCCTACGGTGGTTTTGCCGGACTAAGCCCCACCGGAAATGTTTACTTTGCATCATACCGTGACCCAAATCTCACTGAAACGCTTGAAAATTTTGATGCAACCCCGATTTTCTTGGAAACCTTTGAACCGGAAGAGCAAGAAATAACACGTTTTATTATTGGAACTATTGCTAAAATTGACAAACCGACAACCGCATCACAGCGTGGATCACAAGCGGTTAATAATTATTTCGAGAAAAAAACCAAAGCAGATGCTCAGGCTGAACGCAACGCAATTCTTAGCACAACGACCGAAGATATCAAATCATTCAAAACCATGATCCAAGATATCCTCAACGAAAATATCATCTGTGTTTACGGAAACGACCAAATCATTCAGGAAAACGAATCGCTTTTTGATACGACATTCTATGTGACAGAATAAAATAGCAATACACATACTAAAAAATGAGCTGCCGGTTCGTGGCTCTTTTTTTTATGTGAAGGAAAAACCGACATAAAAAACGGTGTCACCCACATCGGGGGGTCATTAGCAGATTATACACATACTGTGTTATAATCATGTCACCATCTTCGGGATTATGATTATACAAATTTTGCTCATTCCTAAACTTCTTAGCCTCACTACATGAAAAAAATGATCGAAGCTGGTCAAAAACTTACAATGTGTTTAATTATTATCAACCGACAAACCAATATTCTAGTGACTAAATCGCTTTCGCCATAGGGTTATTATAAATAATTTTTGTATTTTCGTGCAGATAGATACAATAGACACATGAAAAAAAACAGGGCAATACTCATTACACTGTGCTTACTTATACTTTCACAATCAGGCGCTTACGCACATATAAAATATCATTATCCAATAATTTTTGTACATGGTTTAATTTCAAGTGAGAATGAATTTTCTGAAACCATGCTGTATTTACGGGTTAATCAAGATTTTGGGGACATTAATATTTTTGACATCGTACTAAATGCTGATGACAACTCTGAATCTGCGCTTATGAGCGAAGATGTCAAATGGGAAGATTTTACATATAACGAAGATGAGATTAATATCGGACGAAGAAATTATGCAGCATCTCCGGATGATTTTGTGGACGGCTAGACAGGACAAAACCTTTTCGCCATCAATTTCAAAGAAGAGAGAATTCGTGGAGCAGCCGGAACTTTAAATGATTATTTTGACCAAAGTAATGAAGCCGCAATTTTCAAACAAGGCTATGCTTTAAACAAAATGATTGCCGAAGTGCTGGATTATACCGGTGCTGAAAAAGTCATTCTTGTTGGGCACTCCATGGGTGGACTGGCAATACGTGAATATTTGCAACGAACCGACGAACAGGGCACTCACACAAACTGGATTGACCCCTACTCTCCTGACGGGCATAAAGTAGCACGTGTTTTTACTTTCGGCACACCGCACCTCGGGGCAAACACTTCACCAGACCCAACAAAATCAAATATTCCTAACTTAACTGGAAACTCAGAAGCAAACCGTGACATGCTTTGGAAATATAACAGCTACACATTCTGCGATGACGACACGACGCAGGGAATTTATATGTTTGGCGGATATGAGCATTGTATCCAAAGCGAAGACGGTATTTTTGGCAACAGCACCTTTGACAATGTAGATATCAATTGCGATGGAGATGAAGACGACTATATCACAGGAATTAACGAAGGATTGTTCAGCACAAGCTACAATCCTGATATGCCATTGCCACAAAACATTCGCTATACCTGGCTAACATCTATCTGGATTGGTTGGGATATCGGTCTTATTGGTGATGGAGCAGTGAATATCGAGAGGCAATTGCTTTATGTTGCCGACCAACCAGTTCCTGCCGGATTAACCGACACCTGCATGTCAGATGTCTTTCATTCCAGCGAAGGAAACGACTATTTTACAATCCTTCGTGGCTTAGACGAACCTCAACAATTCCATTTAGCCTACAAATCGATGCTTGGTGATACAATTTCTGGGCACATCACGTTTCAACAAAACTACGAAGTAATTGATCGCGACATGTATCTTATCCCGGCAAACGGCGAAAATGCAATCAATATTTATGTGGAGAACAACAATTTACTTGACAGCATCCACATTTATGATAAATTCCAAAATCCCATTTTGCAATATGCCGCTGAAAATATTCCAGACAGATATGAAGATTGTCATTTAGGAGGAACATCAAATTTTATTCATCACTATAATCATATGACATCAAACATTCACACTCAATCACCAGGAGGAAACCCTTTGTGTTCTGGGAAATTTAGAGTGAACCACGTTTCAAATTATAATAGTTGGCATACTTATGGTATTGAGTGGTCTCCTTCAAAATTGATATGGTATGTTGATGGTTTTCCTGTGAGGAATACTCCAAATCCAGGAATAACTGCTGAAACTAAGTTGATATTTAATGTTGCACTAAATCCAGGTGTAACACCATACAACTCATCTGATTTTCCTGATAAAATGTACATTGACTTTGTTAAAGTATATGATTTAGATAATGATTGTAAAACAAATATGAACATTTGTAATTATAATTTTTTA
>CAYOUD010000175.1:0-5172 GCA_964407055.1 uncultured Bacteroidales bacterium
AAAACTCAATTTCCAACTGGCTGTCTGTTAATCGGAAACTCATTCTGTGATAAGGGCTTGGTCCATATGCTTCGATCGCTGCACGATGTACTTTTGTCGGATAGCCTTTGTTTTTACTCCATATATAATGTGGAAATTCCTCGTGAATTTTAAGCATATATTCATCTCTGTGCGTTTTTGCCAATACGCTGGCTGCTGCAATGTTAGTAAAGCGTGCATCTCCTTTTATCATACACTCATATTGTAAATCTTGATAGGGTTTAAAGCGATTTCCATCCACCAAAATGGCTTCCGGTCTAATTTTTAGTTTGTCAAGGGCTTTGTGCATCGCCAAAATTGATGCATTGAGGATGTTGATTTCATCGATTTCTTGTGGCCATACAAACGCAACTCCCCAAGCAATGGCTTGATTTTCAATTTCCGGACGTAAAATATCTCGCTTTTTCTCAGAAATTTGTTTTGAATCATTTAGCAATGGATGATAATAATCGTTCGGTAAAATAACTGCCGCCGCAACAACCGGACCTGCAAGACATCCGCGTCCGGCTTCATCGCATCCGGCATGAATTTTTCCGGGGAAAATATGTTCATTGCTTAATGCCATCCAAACAGGTTTCAATGGATTTCCAGAATTTTTCTGCGGTTTTATCCCATGAAAATTTTTGTCGTTGTTGTTTCCCTTTTTCAATAAGTTTCCGGCAGATAGCTTCATCTTCAGCCAGCGTTTTCATTGCTCCTGCAATTGCTTCATCATCTTTGGGATCAACGAGTATTGCAGCATCTCCTGCAACTTCAGGCATTGAGCTTTTGTTGCTGCAAATAATGGGGATTTCTGTATGCATGGCTTCAACCAGGGGAATCCCAAATCCTTCAAAAAATGGAACAAAGCAGAGCGCATGAGCAGCTGCAAGCACTCCGCTTAAATCTTGCACATTTAGCCTTCCTGTAAAAATGACATCTGTTTCGTGCTTCATTTCGTTTAGGCTTTGCCTTATAGCATTGGTTTTATGCATGGCATCTCCGACAATAACCAACTTGAATCCGGATTTGTCTTCGGTTTTGAATGTGTCGAACGCACGGATTAATCCGGGAATGTTTTTTCTTGGATTTAAAGCCCCAACGAAAATAAAATATGGTTTTCCGTTTGTATAAGTTTTCCTTATTGACAGTTTTTTGCCTTCACTTGCCGGTTGATACATTGCATTTGAACCGTTGTAATACACATCAATTTTACTGGTGTCGATATCATAGGCTCTTGCGATATCTTGTTTGGAAAACTCCGATACGGTTCCGATTCGCATTGCTTTTTTTGACCATTTCGGGAAAAAATATTGATAATATTTTCGAACAAGCTTCGGGAGTTGTTCCGGATAATGTTCAAAATTAATATCATGGATGACTGGCAATGCAGGAGTTTTTGAACGCAAACTCATAAATCCGTCAGGGGAAACAAATAAATCTGCTTTATACTTTTTTAATATGTGAGGAATTTTAAACTCTAACCATATCCACCACAATATTGGATGTCTTGTCGGAGGATTGACGACAACAGGTTTAACATTTGGAGCAAACACAAAATCCTGATGGTATTTTCTGTCAAAAATGAAAATAAATTGATGTTCAGGATGCTTTTTTACTATACGATTCAAGCTTTCATAACTGAACCATCCAATGCCTTCTAGCTTGTCTTTTATTAATAATCTGGTGTTTATAGCAATCTGCATAATTATATAAGTCCTATATGTTGAATTTTCAGCAAATCTTTTTTTGTATCAATTGACAAGGTCTCATGTTCAGTAAATTCGACCTTTATTTTGTATCCGTTCTCTATCCAGCGCAGTTGCTCCAGCGATTCTGCAATTTCCAGCGGTGTTTGGTTCAGCGATGCAATTTCTTTTAGAATATCATAACGATATGCATATAGCCCAATGTGTTTGAAGTATAGGTGGTTATGTATCCATTTTTTCTCTTTTTTTCCACGGTAAAACGGAATCGGTGAACGAGAAAAATAAATGGCTTCTGATTTTTTATTCAGTACAACTTTTGGCTTATTGATATTAAAAATATCATCCATATTGTTGATGGGTTTTACCAAAGTTGCAATTTGCGTTCTTTTCAACCTGAATGGTCGTTTGATTTGTTCAAATTGCTCCGGTTGGACAAACGGTTCGTCCCCTTGCACATTGACAATGACATCAAAATCCATTTTTTCTTGCTCCCTGATGATATCGATGGCTTCGGCGCAACGGTCTGTTCCACTTTTGTGTCGTTTGGAAGTCACGACGTATTTTCCTCCGAAACTTTTAACATTTTCTACAATACGTTTATCATCCGTCGCTACATAAACATACTGAAAGGATTTTGAGGCCTGTTCGAAAACCCGTTGTATCATCGTCTTTCCATCAATGATTACCAGTGGTTTCCCGGGAAACCTTGTGGATGAATAACGTGCCGGTATGATTGCAATAAAATTCATATTTTGATTTTGGCACTAAATTAATCAAAATTCCTTATTTTCATGCCATGAAATCAGAAAGGCATTATTGTTCGGATGATTTCTTTTATAAACGCATTAATGATTTGAAAATATGGAAATTAAAACAATTGCAATGGCGGCTGACCATGCCGGTTACAAAATGAAAGAAGCCGTAAAAAAATGGTTAAAATCCGAAGGTTATGACGTTAAAGATTTTGGAACCGATTCTGAAGAAAGTACTGATTATGCGGATTATGCACATCCTATGGCTGAGTTTGTAGCGTCAGGACAAGCTCAATTGGCTTATACGTTTTGTGGAAGTGGAAACGGAATCAGTATGACAGCTAATAAACACCAGGGAATTCGCTCTGCATTGTGTTGGGAGGAAGAACTTGCCGCATTGGCACGCCAACATAATGATGCCAATGTCTGTTCCATTCCGGCGCGTTTTGTTTCTGAAGAAAAAGGCTTAAGTATTGCTGAAACGTTCCTGGAAAGTGAATTTGAAGGTGGGCGTCATCAGCGCCGGGTTGAAAAAATTGCTATCAAATAGCTCGTTTGTTTTTGGTATTGAAAACTCCACAAGTGTCAAAAGTGTGATGCCTCGCCATTTATTCATATGTATAATGTGAAAAAAGTCACATTATTGGCATGTAAATTTGTATTGTATTGTTTTTTGGTGTATATTTGCTTATAATCATTTTAAAGGATACTTATGCAAATACAACGAAGCCTTATCGAAAAACTTGTAAAGTGGAAGCAAAGTCGTTTGCGAAATCCATTAATTCTGCAAGGCGCTAGACAGGTTGGTAAAACGTATTTATTGAAATCATTTGGAGATGCTTATTATGAATCCACTGCATATTTTAATTTTGAAAAAACACCTGAACTTGCACAGTTTTTCGAGCATACTAAGGATCCAATGCGAATACTGGAAAACTTATCTGTTTTACATGGTCAAAAAATCAATCCAGAAACTACTTTAATAATATTTGATGAGATACAAGAGTGTAATAATGCTTTAAACTCATTAAAATATTTTTGCGAAGAAGCTTCTGAATATCATGTTGTTTGTGCCGGTTCATTGCTTGGTGTTGCGCTTAGTAAAGGGAGTTCATTTCCTGTTGGGAAAGTTGATTTTCAAACGCTCTACCCCATAAGTTTCCGTGAGTTTTTGAATTATTCAGATAAGCAATTATATTCATATTTAAATGATTTGGATTCATTTACTGCGATTCCGGATTTGTTCTTCAACAAATTGCTTGAAAAATTTAAGCTTTATACGATTTCTGGAGGAATGCCAAAGTCTATTATCGCATTGCACAGTATAAATGGAGTAGAAATGTGCGAAGATGTTTTGCGAAATATTATTTTGGCTTATCGATTTGACTTTTCCAAACATGTTGATAATAAAGACATCCAAAAAATTAGCTATATATGGGATTCTATTCCCTCTCAATTGTCTAAGGAAAACAAAAAGTTTGTTTATCGAGTGGTGAAGTCGGGAGCTAGAGCGCGCGAATATGAAGATGCGCTTTCATGGCTTGTAAATGCTGGTTTGATTTATAAAATTTATCGGAATGAGAAAGCAAATTTGCCTTTAAAAGCTTATGATGATTTGTCCGCCTTTAAAATTTACACTCATGATGTTGGTATTCTGAGGCGTTTATCAGATTTAAAACCTAGTGTTTTGGCAGATGGGAATCGTATTTTCACGGAGTTTAAAGGGGCTTTAAGTGAAAATTTTGTATTACAAAGTTTGATTAACCAATTTGATGAAATCCCTCGCTATTGGGCTTCAGGGAATCTTGCAGAAATTGATTTTTTAATTCAATTTGAGAATAATATTATTCCTGTTGAGGTTAAATCCAATACGAATGTAAAAAGTAAAAGTCTCTTTTATTATCGGGAAAAGTATAATCCTCCGCTTAGTATTCGTTATTCGCTGAATAATCTGCAGTATGCGAATGGAATTTTGAATCTACCATTATTTATGGCAGATTTTACAAAACAATTTCTTGCGATTATTTAAATAAGTGAAGTGTGTTTTGGAAAGTGAATTTGAAGGCGGGCGTCATCAACGTCGGGTTGAAAAAATTGCTATCAAATAGCTCGTTTGATTTTGGTATTGAAAACTCCACAAGTGTCAAAAGTGTGATGCCTCGCCATTTATTCATATGTATAATGTGAAGTTAATCACATAATTGATGGATAAGATTTTGGAATTGCCTTGTTGCAGTTCCGAAAAGGTTTGCAGAAAGCCTAACTTTCAAAACGAAAAATGAAATTTTGGTTTAAATTTCGAAAAGTTGATTATCTTGTAATCTGCAAGTCCCCTTAACCCGAAAATTAAAGCCCATGAAAAAACTCATTTTCTTTTGGAATGAATTAAAAACCACTTTTTGGTTTGTTCCCGTGCTTATTATTTTGTTTTCCATCGTATTGTCAATAGGCTTGGTTTATTTAGACAGTCAGATTTCCTATGCGAAGGATGGTTGGATGCGTTTCTTTTTGGTAAGCAGTTCGGATTCCGCCAGAAGTGTTTTGTCCACTATTTCCGGAGCAATGATTGGTGTCGCAGGTACGGTTTTTTCAGTGACTCTGGTTGCTTTGACACTTGCATCATCACAGTTTGGACCGAGATTGATTAAAAACTTCATGTATGTTAGACTCAATCAAATTGTTTTAGGTTCTTA
>CAYOUD010000176.1:0-3712 GCA_964407055.1 uncultured Bacteroidales bacterium
AAAGATAATGGCAAGCATTACCCCAAATTTGAGTTAATAGAAAAATGGGTTGCAGCAAGTTAAAGCATTAATCAACAGCACCTTATGCTAACATCTAACTATTTGCGGTGAATTTTTCGGGTGAAGCGGTTAAAGCACACAGACAGTTGGCTGAAAGTTTTGTTGAGAATTTTGGTGTCAAAGTCACATTGGTCGATTATCCCTTAGCACCCGAGCATCAGGCTCTTTTCACTGTAGATGTTGTCGAAAAGGCGTATGCTGAGCTCCTCAATTTGTATGCTAGTGATGATTTTTATCTGCTTGGCGATTCTGGCGGTGGGGGACTTGCTCTCGTGCTTTTACAGCGATTACGCGACAATGCTACAGTTCGTATGCCAATAAAAACAGCGCTTGTCTCTCCTTGGGTTGATGTTTCTATGTCCAATCCTGAAATTGATGCCTATTGTACTCAAGATGTTATTCTCAGCAAACAGGGACTAATGGACAGTGGGAAATTATATGCCGGAGAATTGAACTTGCATGATCTACTGGTGTCGCCGATTTATGCAACGATGAATGACATGTCTGATGTGCGGATTTGGATTAGTGATAAGGAAATTCTATATCCTGATGGACTGAAGCTTGTTGATAAATTAACTAAGGCAGCAAGTACATCTGGTTATTTAACGATTGAGCCGGAAATGATGCATGATTGGATTGTTTTACCAATTCCTGAACGAGAAAAAACAATTCGTCAAATTGCGGAGTACTTTCAAATTGAGAAATAGTACTTAGCCCGCTTTATTCATACGATTAGCTTTGTGTAGATGCTAGGCCCCGTACAATATTTACTCACATTTGTGTAATGTTTTATGGGTGTTCGTGATCCAAAGATTCAAGCGTTTTGCAACACAGCAGATGTGTAAAGATAATGACAAACAACAGCCCAAAATACTTAATCGCATTTATTACGCCCCAAAAGCCAGTCCCAAAAACTGCGATCGCAGGGTGTTTCCTGTATGCTGTCTACCGGTGGTGGAGGTGTGTATTTCATTGGGCTTTCTTGATCAAGTTGCGGAGTGGAAATGTCAATGTACAGCATGTTTTGATCAATTTCTAAGCCGTGTAAATAAAATTGCATCGTGTTTTTTACAACTTGTCGTGAAAGCTCCTGTTGCATCGTCGATTCATCAAAGTTTTCTTCAGATTCACGTCCTGTCCGAAATATATCATCCAAATGCTTAATTTTCGAATTGTAATTCTTTGCTTTCTCGCTGACTGCATGACAAAATCCCCGTAAATAGGCCTGCCATAATCCTTTTTCAAGATCTACTGTTGCATCAAAATTGTTGATGTTTTCTAAATCTGAAGTCTTTTTGTAACTGTAAGCATATCCCGGAGGTTCATTTTTGTAGCCACTGGTATTGCTTTGTATCTCAACGGTTTGGCCGTCAAATTCTATTTTGCAAGTGTAAGTTTTTATTCCATTTTTACTGGAGTCTGAAATGTGAATTTCTAAAATTTCTGCTGCTTCATAGGCTCTGGTATTGCTAATTTCATACTCTTTTGAATAAAACTCGCAATATACACTTAGCACATGGCTTTTCGTTTCTGCGACATCTTGCCAGCCCATCAATGTAATATATTCTTTGTTTTGATTGATATGAGTTTCTATGTTCGTAAAGTCATCAGGGTGATAGGGAAGACGAGCTTGAAATTTCCCCAGCTTCTCAATTATTTCTTGTAATTTATAGGTTCGATGCTCCTCTGTTTCGACCCGAAAATGTTCTGAAGTATAGGCGATGTCAACTTCGTGAAGAAGCGCTATGATAGCTTTTGCTCGGATTTCCGACTGCAGTTTGGCAATGCTGTCTGAGGGTACGCGAGGGTCTGAAACGCCAATAGCAGAAATTTTTCCATGCAATGGAATCTTACGAACCCAATCCGGAGTTTCGTAAAACTGCGCATTGCTCTGTAGGGACAGAACAAATAATAAAATGAGAGTGATCTTAATTTTTTTCATTGACTTATGTATCTTTACAAAATTAAAACGATTTTGATAATGACAAAAGTAAAACAGGCAAATATTATCACCATGGGCTGCTCCAAAAACTTGGTTGACTCTGAAAAGCTTGCATGGCAATTGACACAGCAAGGATGGAATGTGGAGCACGAAGCCGAGCATTTGAATCATGATATTGTTTTTATTAATACCTGTGGATTCATAAATGATGCCAAAGAAGAAAGTGTGCAGATGATTCTTGACTTAGCAGAGGCGAAAAATCTGGGGCAAATTAAAACTGTCGTGGTTTTTGGTTGTCTGGTTCAACGTTATCCGGCTGATTTGAAGGAAGAAGTCCCCGAAGTTGATTACTGGATGGGGAATTACTCCACTGCCCAAATGATGAAGTTGCTTCGGCTTGAAAGTACCGATTCATACGAACGAATAAATTCCGCTCAAGGGCATTATGCCTATCTGAAAATTGCGGAAGGATGTGACCGAAAATGTTCGTTTTGTGCAATTCCATTGATTAAAGGGAAATTTATTTCTCGTTCGGTGGATGAAATTGTCGCAGAAGCAAAATATCTTGCATCAGAAGGTGTAAAAGAATTGCTTTTGATTGCTCAGGATCTCAGTTTTTACGGTCATGACTTTCAGGATAATGAATTATTGCCGACTTTAGTACAGCAACTGAGCGAAATTCAAGAAATTGAATGGATTCGTCTGCATTATTTGTATCCCAACGCTTTTCCTGAAGCAATTTTAACTATGATGGCCGAAAATCAGAAAATATGTGCATATCTGGATATTCCTTTGCAACATGTGAATGATGATGTGCTAAAACGTATGCGCAGAGCAACCAACAAAAAGGAAACAGAACGGATATTGACGATTGCTCGCGAAAAAGTCCCCGGAATCTGCTTGCGAACCACCATGCTTGTCGGACATCCCGGAGAAACCGAGGAGGCTTTTCAGGAACTTCTGGATTTCGTTAAAACTTGGAAATTTGATAGACTTGGCGTTTTTACTTACTCCGAAGAGGAGGGAACCTTTGGTGCAGAATTCCTTGAGGATACAATTCCTGAAGACGTAAAAGTAGATCGTGCTAATCAGTTAATGGAAATTCAGGAGCAGATATCTGCTGATTTAAACAAGAAGAAAATAGGGGAAACGCTGAAAATTATTGTTGACAGACGAGAAGCAGGATGGTATTATGGACGTTCAGAGCATGATTCTGTCGATGTTGATAATGAAATTTTGTTTGAATCAGAAAAATTTATTGAGCCCGGAACGTTCTGTGAGATAGAGATTACGGATGCTTCTGCTTTTGACTTAGAGGGAAAATTATTGAGAATTTTGGGTTAGAATTTCTTGGTTTTATAAAAAACATCTATATTTGCATCCACAATGAGCAGAAATGCTTAGCAACATGGACTCGTAGCTCAATTGGATAGAGTGTCTGACTACGGATCAGAAGGTTGGGGGTTCGACTCCTCCCGGGTTCACAGAAAAGGGCAAAAAGCGAAAGTTTTTTGTCCTTTTCTCTTTACCTGCCTGCCGACAGGCGAGCTCACTCTCAACCTCACTCTGAAAAATTTCATTGATTAATAAATTGCGGAGAAAGTCAATTGCTGATCTGCGGCAAACAATGATAGAGTGTCCCGAACTTGCTTCGGGAAGGTTGGGGGTTCGACTCCTCCCGGGTTCACAGAAAAGGGCAAAAAGCGAAAG
>CAYOUD010000176.1:3812-5115 GCA_964407055.1 uncultured Bacteroidales bacterium
TTTGTCCTTTTCTCTTTACCTGCCTGCCGACAGGCGAGCTCACTCTCAACCTCACACTTCAACAATAGTTTAAAAGTTTCTGGTTTTGTTTTCTCCGTACTCTCTCTCGCTCTTAAGCTCAAAAAAAACAAAGCCATTTGAATGTTTAGATGAGTGTAAAATGTGTTTTTACACAGTAATAGGCTTTTGTTTATTTTCTTTAAAAATAGCTGATTCTGATTTTATATATTGATTTATATAAGTGGATATCGTTAGTAAAAGTTTTTTTGCGACTTCCAGATCATAACTTTCTTTAGTGGTCGCAGTAACTTTTTTATCCGCGTAGTATTCACCTGATTTAAGTTCTGAGTTTGGAGCTTCGATAAGAAAACTCAAAGTCTGAGAACCTTTTTCTGGAGATTTCCCCATTAAATAAAATATCATTTTTGAAAACCATCCTGCACTTCTGCCTAAATCGGTTCTAACCATACCTGGATGTTGTGAATAGATACTTACGTTATTTTCTTTTAAAGATTTTGCTAATAGTCTGCAAATTAATATCACACCAAGTTTTGATTGTCGGTAAACTTTAAAGCTAGAAAAGGAGTGCTTGAATTATAGGTTGTTAAAATTAATTTTTCCCTGATGAAGCCATGAACTAGTGAAAATTATCTTAGGGTCATTCGATTTTTTTAAATTCACAAAAAGTAAATGACAAATCAATAACGGAGATAAGAGATTGACCTGTAATGTTTCTTCTATATCGTCAACAGTCTGTTCATACTTGAAATTCATTATGCCGGCATTATTAATAATTATGTCAATGACAGGATATCTTAATCTGATTTCGTTACATGCTGAGTAAACGGAATCAAGTTACCTTTAATAATTTCAATTTTACCAGAGCTATCTGGATATTGATTTTTTAATTCAGTTTTAAGTGCCTGACTTTTGTTATTATCCCTAGCTATGACTATCACTGAAGCACCATTTCGAGCTGCTTTCAATGCGCTAATTTTTCCTAAGCCAGAAGTGGCCCCCGTCATGAAAATGATTTTATTTGTTTCCATTTAATTTTGATTTACCACAACGCTAATTTAATAATATTCAGCTTAATTGCCAAATCTAACCGCCGGTGTGATTTTGTGCTTTATTTTAGGAAATTTGGTAACATTTCTTTAAATTCAATGCATTTGTCATAATTCAGTTTTTTTAGGGGCCTTCTATTAATTCTTTTCTTTCAAGAAACAAATTTAATGAATAAGATGCAAGGTGCAAATTTTGTGCAAATGAGGGCAGAGTCAAGCTTGCTTGAACTATGCCG
>CAYOUD010000177.1:0-5051 GCA_964407055.1 uncultured Bacteroidales bacterium
CGGGTTTAGATGATTCAAATCTGCACAAAGGGAATGGCATGAATTTTCCGGGTTAGCCGAATAGTCTTTAAACTCGCCGGATACTCGATAAATATCTTAAATTTCAGTCATTTTACGAAATTGGCAAGGATTTTATCTGAACATTATGTATTTTTACAACAAAAAGCATCATGGCTAAATTCATATTACCGGAGAACATACAACATGGCAACAGCAAAAATTTCGTACTTATTGCAGGCCCTTGTGTGATTGAAGACCAAGAAATGGCTGAACCGATTGCAAAAAAACTACAATATATCTGCAACAAGCTTCAAGTGCCACTAATTTTTAAAGCTTCATATAAAAAAGCAAATCGCAGCAGGCTGGACAGTTTTACAGGCATCGGCGATATTGAAGGTTTGGAGATTCTAAGACATATCAAACAAAGTTTAAAAATCCCAGTAATCACAGATATTCATCAAGCATCGGAAGCTGATCTGGCAGCAGAATATGTTGATATGTTGCAAATTCCGGCCTTTCTATGCCGGCAAACAGATTTGCTGGTAGCTGCTGCAAAAACCGGGAAAATTATCAACATAAAAAAAGGACAGTTCCTAAGTCCTGAGGCAATGATTCATGCGGTAAATAAAGTGCGCGAATCAGGCAATAATAAAATCTGGCTAACGGAGCGAGGCGTAAGTTACGGATATCAGGATCTGGTAGTCGATTTCCGCGGAATTCCGAAAATGCAAGCCATGAATGTCCCTGTGGTTCTGGATGTTACCCATAGTTTGCAGGAGCCGAACCAAAGCTCGGGCGTTACCGGAGGACAACCTCAGATGATAGAAACTATTGCCAAAGCAGGTATTGCAGCAGGTGTTGATGCGATTTTCTTAGAAACCCATCCCGACCCTTCCAATGCAAAATCAGACGGTGCGAATATGCTGCCGCTCAATGAATTAGAAAGACTTTTAGAAAAGCTTGTCCGTATTCGAAAAGCAATTTTGTAAAGAACAGAGCGAGAAGCAGGAGCTGCAAGTTGGGAGTTGAAAGTTTGTCTGCTGACTTACAACTTCTGCTTCTCGCTCTAATTCACTTCCACCACTTCAGATTTAAACACATACCAGATGTATGCATCCACCTTTTCATAACCGATTTCGCGGAGGGATTTTGCGTAGTTTTGCACTTGTTGTTCATAGCGCGGATTGTGTTTTTCGCCAAATTTATAATCAACAATAATCGCCTGATTATCCAGTATCATTACCCGATCGGGCTTCCTGACAGAACCATTCGGCAATAGAATTTCCTGCTCAGCCATAATTTGATAATCGCCGTAAAACCAATCTCGCACTTCGGGCATATCCATTGCTTGCTGCAACCGGGCTTTCAAATCATGAGCCGCCGTTTTTTCAATACGTCCGGTGCGAACCAGATTGGCAACTGCCATATCCAAATCATCAGCATGCAAACATTGCTCTAAAATCTCATGGGCAACGCTGCCAAAACTGGTTTTATTACGAATTATCTCATCCTGATTCAAATTTATGAAGGCATCCGGATGATGATATCGCAACTTTTGTCCCCTAATATTCAACGGATATTCGGTTAAACCAATGGCTTTAGAATGGTTTCGTTCCTCAGAATTTTCAGGAATATCACCAAATTCAAAGCGGGTTTTATCGGCATCCCAAAAAGAATCCCATGCGGCTAAATCGGCCGAAGACTTAGCCTCATCAGCCATTTTGATATCCACAGCATCACATAAGAGTTCATCAAGATAGGAATAATGGGTCTTTTTATTCTTGTTGTTTTTATTGGTATCTCGCAACCATAGCCACAAGCCCTCTTCAGCACGAGTAATTGCCACATAAAACATGTTCATCATGTCAACCTGCCGTTTGTAATACTCGTTTTGATAGGCAGTTTTAAAATGTGACATCAACATCTCTTTCTTGTAATGCACCATAACAACGGGCATTTCATTAAACGGTGGCTCTTGCGGTTTTAACCATAGGCTTGTTGAATGTCTTGTGGAGTTAATTTCCCAATCCAGAAACGGGATAAAGACAAACCGATATTGCAATCCTTTTGCTTTATGTAAAGTAGAAATAACAATAGCATCGGCAGCTTCAGGCAATTCGAGTTTTGGGGATTTTTTTTCAAACCATTCTGAAAACGCAATAATATCAGCAGGATTTCTTTGCGAAAACATGTTTATCTGATCCTGAAAAGCAGTAAGGTAGGCAAAATATTGCGGCATGTTTTGTAAGCCAAAAATTGAAACCAGATTTTCGGTTAAATCATACAGCGGATATCCGGACAAATCGCGATAATGCGCTTGATAAGAATCCGGCAAGCTACTTATCAGAGCTTGTTCAATGGCTAATTTATCATCAGAATCAGGATGTGGTTGATACGTTTCATTTCCAAGGACATCCCGTTGAAAGGAAAACACAAGCTGATTTAAAGCCATCAAATTATCCGGATTTGCAATGTGGTTAAATGCTGATAGTAAGCATTTTATCACAGGATGCTCTGATAATTCAAGACTATCTGCCGATACAATCGGGAAACGATACGCATCGGTATCCTGAGTTGCCTTTTGGTCCTCATCCATTAATCGAACAGCAATTTTCCCGGCATCTTTATTTTTGCGAGTAAGCACTGCCATATCACCGGGCGAATATCCCAATGAAAACAAGCGCTGCATCTCTTCAATCATAGCATCCATTGCAGCAGACTGCCAGTCGTCATCTTTTCCGGCGGGAAGTTTCTCAATTTTCACATATCCGTAAGGCGTATCGACAGCATTGTATTTTTGCTCAAAATCAGAATAAAGCCTGCTTAAATCCAAGCTCTCGGGGATGGTTTCAAACACATCCGAAAGATTCACGTTAAAGGCCGGAATCATGCGATGAATCAAAGCATTATTGAACTTCACAATCTGTTTCCGACTCCGATAGTTTACATCGAGAGAAATCGGTTTTTGTGCAGGTAATTCGGCTTCAATTTCATGGGATAAAATATTCCAGTCTCCATTTCTCCAACGGTAAATAGATTGCTTAACATCGCCGACAACCAGCACTTCGCCGCCCTTTGACAATCCCTCTTCCAGTAATGGTTTCAAAATATCCCACTGCATACGGGAGGTATCCTGAAATTCATCCAACATAAAATGCAAATAGCGGGTCCCGATTTTCTCATACACAAACATGGCATTTTCTTTCACCACAATTTCATGTAAGAGTTGCGACATCTGCGAAGGAAAATAAATATTTCGTTCCTGACACAATTTGCGCAGGGCAGCATTCAAATCCAGGAACACGCCAAAATCATTGATGGTGGATAAAATTAATGCAGCAGTATTATAATCAGAGATATGATGATCGTAAAAATCGATTGATTTTTTCAGTAATGGATGAATCGTTGTTACGGCAAAATCTAACAACATTGCATCCTTTTGCTTCGTTTTATTAAGCAGTTTATTTGCATCATCATACGCTTTTCGGGGCGTCACTTTGACTTCCCGGAATGGTTCATCCTGATTTTTCAGCAAATGCCCGACAGGTCCTCTATCATTATTTGAAAAATCATGAATTGTGTAAGCAGAATTATCCAATAAAGTTTGAGCGTCTTTACTGATTGTAATGATAGAATGCTCCAGCTTCTTAACCAGAGCCATCATGGATTTCCTGTAGTTAATCAAGCGAGTTTTATCCTCCGCAATGCTTTTCAGCTCTGCTTCTATTGCCAAAAAATCTTCATTCGCAATTGCTCCGGATTCATCTAAAATAGATTTTCGAATATTCCAATCTTTGCTGTCATCCAATTTTTGCCTCGTGTATTCCAGCAGCCACTTTCCAAGGGGTTCATTGATATTAAAATCGCTAAGCATTTCATCCAGAGCCTCTTCCCTATTTATTTTGTCATCCAAACTTATTTCGCTGTCGGGACGAATATTTACCTCGTAAGAAAATCCGGTTAATATGCGATTGAAAAACTTATCGATTGTGCTTACCGAAAAGCGGGAATAATTATGCAAAATCAGATTCAATGCATAGCTTGCGCGCTCCTGTATTTGTTCATCAGAAAAATTCAATTTCTTACGGATATTAGTTAAATAATCACTTTTGTTATTTAACTCAGAAAGATAAGTCAACACATTAATGATGCGTGTTTTTAATTCGCCGGCAGCTTTATTTGTAAAAGTAATGGCGAGCGTATGTTGATAGGCATCCGGATTTTTTAACAACAAAACGACAATTTCCACTGCCATTTGATAGGTTTTCCCAGATCCTGCAGACGCTTTATAAAGCCGTAAACTCATTAAAAAACAATTTCAAATTCGGTAGATTCACAGTCCACAATGATGACAGTTTCTTCCAGCTCGATGGGTTCTTCGGCATCAGAAAAGCAACGAATTGTCCGCTCACCAGAGGCTAAAGTCGCTTCCTCTTCTTGTCCGGGTTGCAAATCAAATAATTTATCTCCGTCAACACGCACTTCAGCACTTGTGTTATCAAGATTAATTACAGTCAATGTTCCGGTGTGATTATACTCACAATCAGGTTTAGTAGAACAGGCGGAAAGGCCCATTAAAAATCCTGAAATCAAAACTAATCCGACAATTCGTTTCATAAGCAATAACTTTATCCTCAAATTTACACAAATATTTAATTTCACAAAAATTTTTAGTGTCACGAACAAAAATATAATTATCTTGTTGAAATATCATAATTGTTCACAATTTTAACAACAACAAGCAACTTATCATAAAAAACACACTTAAAATCATTGTCTTACTGACAGTTATATCACAATTAGGTTTTGCTCTATCAATCCCTAACCCAAATTTTGAAACTTGGGTAAGTGAAGACGATTACTAAATTCCCGAAGGATGGGAAAGCAGCAATGAAGCCACATATCAATGGCCGATTAATGAAATAACAGCAGAAAAAACCGATGATGCATACGCTGGCGATTGGGCTGTACGACTTATTTCAAAAAATATTTTAGAAAATGTTTCGCCGGGATTTATTACCACTGCGCGTTTTGAGTTTGATGTTTTTTCT
>CAYOUD010000178.1:0-4989 GCA_964407055.1 uncultured Bacteroidales bacterium
AATATAAAAATTTAAAATTGTAAGAAAAATGCTCGATTATTTAAGGTTAAAACAGGGATTTATCAATTCCTGCGAATCAAACGAAAACAATTAAATACAGTTTTAGTGTGAAATATGACAGCAAACAAAATTTGAATATTTAGCATTTCCATGATGTGTAAACCGAAAGCAGGCTGTTCGAAACCGAGCAGCCTGCTTTTCATGTGTTATAGAAATAAAAATCAATTATTTTTCAATCATATCAATGCTTCGTTTCACAAACTGATCCAGCGATTCGCCTTTCAACATATTGTTTGACAGCAATGCCAAATCAATCAGTTGTTTAATCAGTTTTGCTTCTTTACCATAAGTGGTTAATTTTTCCGCTTTCGCTTCATTTTTTTCGCTTAAGGATTTCTTCAAATTTTCTAAAGCATCCTTTTTTTCTTGCGGAATTTCTTCGTCTTTTTTGTCTTTATTGGCAGCATCTTTTTCATTAATTTCCTGATTAAGAGAAGTAATTTCTTCATCAATTGCAGAAATATCATCTCCGATTTTGCTGTCCATATCTTCACTGAGCTTGCCAATTAACGGATGATTCGTGTTAAGAATTAACGCATAAGAATCCGGCAGGCTTCCATACATACCACCACTGAGGTGCGACATATCTTTCATTCTGCGCATGAACTCATCCTGAGTAATCATTACCGGCATACTGTTTTCACTCAAGGCTTCAGTACGTACAAAGTATGTGGTTTCTTTCGGCAATTGCGTTTCAAAAAGTTGTTTCACATTTTCCTGAGCTTTTGGCGCTAATTTACTTTCTGTCTCCAGATCTTTCTCAATCAGCTTTTCTGCAACATCCGCATCTACACGTACAAATCGGCTATCCTCAAGCTTAGTTTCCATATGATTCAGGAAGTGCGTATCCAACTGACCTTGCATCAACAAGACATCATAACCTTTGTCCTGCGCATTTCTAATGTGAGTAAACTGTGTATCTTTATCGGTAGCATAGAGGTAAACCAATTGCTTGTCCTTATTCGTCTGATTTTCTTTGATGATTTCCTTATATGCTTCAATGGTAAAATATTTTCCGTCCACATTTTTCAACAAGAGATAGTCTGCCATTTTATCGTAAAACTTCTCGTCTGTCATCATACCATACTGGACAAAAACTTTCAAATCATCCCATTTTTCTTCATACAGCTTTCTGTCGCTTTTAAAGAGTTCAATCAGTCTATCAGCAACTTTTTTGGTAATATGTCCGGCAATTTTCTTAACATTTGAATCTGACTGTAGAAAAGAACGTGAAATATTCAACGGAATATCAGGAGAATCAATCACACCATGAAGCAGAGTAAGAAACTCAGGAACAATACCTTCCACAGAATCTGTTACAAATACCTGATTGGAATAAAGCTGAATTTTATTCTTCTGCATATCAATATTCTGACGGATTTTCGGGAAATACAAAATCCCTGTCAGGTTAAACGGATAATCAACATTCAGATGGATATGAAACATGGGCTCATCCATGACTGAAGGATACAATTCACGATAAAATGCTTTGTAATCTTCATCTTTCAAATCAGCAGGTTGTTGTCTCCATGCAGGATTTGTATTGTTGATGATATTTAGCTCATCGGTTTCAACTTCTTTACCATCTTTCCACTCTTTTTTGTTTCCAAAAGCAATTGGGATCGGTAAGAATTTGCAATATTTATCAAGCAGTTCCTGAATTTTTGCTTCATTCAAAAATTCACTGTTCTCATCATCAATATGCATAATGACATCAGTACCGATATGCTCGCGTTCCGCCTCGTTCAATTTGAATTTCGGATCACCTTCACATTCCCAAACCACAGGCTGTGCATCTTTTTGATAGGAACGTGTAAGTACCTCAACTTTTTTACTAACCATGAAACTGGAGAAAAACCCAAGTCCAAAATGCCCGATGATTGCATTAGCATCCTTTTTATATTTATCAAGAAACTCTTCAGCACTCGACAAGGCAATTTGATTTAGATATTTCAGCACCTCATCTTCAGTCATACCAATCCCAAAATCGCGAACAGTTAATGTTTTCTTGTCCTTGTCAATCAACACCTCAATGGGTTTTTGATTCACTTCTTGGCCAACTTCACCACGCTGAATGAGCGTATTTAACTTTTGGGTTGCATCTACGGCATTGGAAACAATTTCACGCAGAAATATTTCATGATCAGAGTATAAAAACTTTTTAATAACCGGAAAAATGTTTTCACTCGTAACTTTAATTTTACCTTTTCGCATCGTTCTATCTTTTTTGTTTTGATGGGCAAATTAGCAAAGCATGTGCCAGTTAGCTTTTCCTGTCAATTCGTCAGCGAACATGGTAAAAATGTCATGAATTTTGTGGAAATACGCATCGAAAGGAAATTTGAGGGGTAACGGGGCGTTATATACGTCTGTCCGTGGCATTCAAACCCGCTGTGAATGTGCCAGAGCCACAAAACTTACAGATCAATAATACCTTTCTGTCTCAAAGTTAGCATTAGATACCTTGTTTATATTGGGTGTTAATTGATGGATAAATTGATTGTTTGAGTTGCTGTTCTGAATCAGTATCTCGATTCAGATAATTTTTAAAAAGTTTAGATATGCTTGCTTTATCCAACGCAATTTTAGTTTCAGTTTTTATATCTCTTAAATCAATCATGAAACCAGAATAAAGATCAGGCATATCTTTAACAATATTTGTGTTTAGTAAATTAACGGCATTATAGACGGTATGATAATTCCCTTTTGTTTTCTCAATAATAAAGGGATCCTTTCCCAAATTTGTAATTGTTGAATATTTCTCACATTCTTGAATACAGTTATCATCTATTTTATTTTTTTCACATCCACTTACCTGATGAAACAAACATTGTCTGCTTGTCATCAGCACAATAGGATGATAGATGCTATAATATAGTTGGAAATTTTCTGGTTTTTTAATAGCCTTCATCTGTTGTTTACTTATTTCATTTGAAAGAAATGAACCGTAACAATTGAATTTTTCTTTTAAACATATCAAACTATAAGAATTAGTAATATTAAGGAAAGGACCAGCGATCCAGGAGATTCCTTTTTCATAGGCTTCAAAAGCTATTCCTGTATTATTTGTTACAATACATTTGGGTTGCAGTTGTTCAAGAAATTCGACTGCAGCTAAATAATCATCACCAATTAATACGGACGGAAACCAGGGGATTAGTTTTTTATTCTTTTTAAAAAGGTCGATAATCCCGACCTTTTTATTACTAAAACGATTCGGCAGTTGAAAATAAATAGTTACGGAGGTGTCATTACATATATCAACATCCTTATCTGAGGATATTAAAACTGAAAGAGTAGGCTGCTTCACTTGCTTGTTATGTCTCCCTAAAACGGGTAGAACAACAGGTGGTATTAATGCTCGCGAACCATTCAAAATGAATAATAATCTTTTCTTAATTGATGTGAGTTGCTTAAATGGCAGGTAAATATTGCTGTCCAAATTATACTCAATATGCTCAATGAAAAAACCCGTATCATTTATTGCTTTCAGCCTGGTTAATATCATTTTATCATTTATAACCTCTGTCCCTTTATCTGAAAGATTTGTTTCTGAGAGCACATCAAATGATGTGTCAGGAGTTTTTACGGCTACTTTTAGCGGTTTGCCACACTGTCCTGAAATAATTATGACTAAAGGAATTTTAGCGATACTAAATTGTTCGATTTTAGTTTTAATATTTATTCTGAGTTTTTCTTTTTCTTCATAAAGTTTCATTTGTCCCTCTATCATATTATCATTCGAGGAATAATTATTCGTCTCAGAAAGGTGTTTGCTTGTATGACTCATGGGATTATCAATAAACATATTTTTATTAATATCTCCCTTTAAAAATGAATTTGAGAAATTGCGATTAAATACCTTATAAAGCTCGCTGTTGTCATTAATCAGACAATTTTTATCATAAAAACTACGAATTTGTTTTTTCCAGGATCTAACCACAGTGTAAACGTATTCAAACTCCTTAATTCGACCTTCAATCTTTAGTGAGTAAACCCCGGCATCATATAGTTCTCTTAAATCAAAATATGCCGAATTATCTTTAAGATTAAGCGGATAATCTTTACCCGCAGGTGTATTTACATATTTCTCTCTACATGGTTGACTGCATCTGCCACGATTACCTGAGTTTCCTCCATGAACTGAACTCATATAACATATTCCTGAAAAAGAGATGCAATAGGAACCGTGAACGAATACTTCGGTTAATACCCTGTTTTTATGTGCAACAGCCGTTAATGTTTTTATCTCATGAATATTTAGCTCCCTTGATAAGTTGACCCGCGTCGCATTTAGTTTTTCTAAAAACTGAATCTGACCTGCATTATGAGTGGTAAGCTGTGTTGATGCATGTATTTTTATTCCTTTAAAATATTTAGATAACAGATAGAATAACCCTAAATCCTGAACGATCACACCATCGATGGGTGTATTAACTAATTTATTGAGCAACTTTATAAGCGCCGGAATTTCACTGTCAACTATAATGATATTAATGGTTAGAAAAACTTCACAATTGAATTTATGTGCGAGCCTTAAAATCCCCTGCAAAGCTTCAAAGCTAATATTTGCGGCCCGGTTTCTTGCATTAAATTTATTCAAGCCACAATAAACTGCATCAGCTCCGGCAATAATTGCAGCCTTAATGGAATCAATATCTCCACCAGGTGCCAGTAATTCAATTTTCCTCTTCATTATTGGGGTCATAATGACATGTAATGGTTTGAATAAGCGCCAGTTTTAATGTTGTTTTTTTTTTTTGAACGAAATCCGTTACAGACGGATAGCTTGTTCACCCAAATATAATTATTTTTTGCAAAAGTTGTACCGTATATTTTAAGTATTAACCAAAACACACAAAACTGTCTTAAGAGGCCTTCTATTAATTCTTTTCTTTCAAGAAACAAATTTTGTGCAAATTTTGTGCA
>CAYOUD010000179.1:0-4930 GCA_964407055.1 uncultured Bacteroidales bacterium
GAAGACGCGTGGATGCGAAAAAAAATCGGTTGCTGCAGATAGCCAGCAGTTAGCACTTTTTCCCTAACACCTAACACCTAACACCTGACACCTGATTCCTGATTCCTGAACAATGGCCATATATCGGTTTCGGGCAAAGCACTTGAAAATTCCATGCTTTCTTTTTTTACCGGATGTTCAATTTTAAGTTTCCAGGCATGCAATGAGATGCTTCCATCTTTATTTGAGCAATCAATTCCATACTTTAGGTCACCTTTTATCGGACAGCCAATATGCGAAAGCTGCGCTCTGATTTGATGATGCCTACCGGTAAGCAATTTAACACTTAATAAGTGGTAATTATCAATTGAAGCAATCAATTCATAATTTAAAATTGCTTGTTTTGATTTGCTTGTCGGTTTTTTTCGAACGTAAGATTTATTTTGTTTTTCGTTTTTTTCTAACTGATGCGTTAATTGATCGTTTAATTTTGGTGGTTTATTTTTGACAATTGCGAGGTAGGTTTTCTCAGGATGATTTTCTTTAAATTGTTGATTTAAACGCGATAATGCCTTTCCGGTTTTTGCAAATACCATCAATCCACTAACAGGTCTATCTAAGCGGTGAACTAGTCCAAGAAAAACATTCCCTGGTTTATTGTATTTGGTTTTAAGAAAGGCTTTAATTGAATCTGTTATCGGGATATCACCAGTTTTATCGCCTTGCACAAGTTGTCTTGGCTTTTTTAAAGCGACAAGCAAATGATTGTCCTCAAACAGAATATCTTTTTCTGAAAACATCTAATATTGTTCTTTCTCATTCGGGAAATCCAGTCGCTTGACATCATTGATGTATGCACTAACTGCTTTTTTTATCTCTGTCGATAAATCGTGATATCGTCTTAAAAATCTGGGGGAAAATTCTTGTGTAATTCCCAGCATGTCGTGTAAAACAAGTACCTGACCGTCAACCTCTGAACCCGCACCAATCCCGATAATCGGAATTTTTATTTCTTTCGCAAGTTGTGCTGCTAATTTGGATGGAATTTTTTCTAATACAATGGCGAAACATCCGAGCTCCTCAAGCAGATGCGCATCTTCAATTAATTTTTCAGCTTCTTCCTCCTCGGTTGCCCGAACAACATAAGTTCCGAATTTATGAATTGATTGCGGTGTTAATCCGAGATGTCCCATGATTGGGATTCCTGCAGATAAAATTCGTCGAATTGATTCTTCAACCTCAGCGCCGCCCTCTAGTTTTGTAGCAGCAGCTCCGGTTTCTTTCATAATCCTTATTGCAGATTCCAATGCCAATCGTGAATTTCCCTGATATGTACCAAAGGGCAAATCAACAACCACTAAGGCGCGGCTTACTGCTCTCACCACACTACTTGCATGATAAATCATATGATCTAGCGTTATTGGCAAAGTAGATTCATATCCGGCCATCACATTTGACGCCGAATCGCCTACCAAAATAACATCCATATTAGCTGCATCAATTAATCGTGCCATGCTATAATCGTATGCCGTAAGCATTGCGATTTTTTCATTGTTTTCCTTCATTGCCTGAAGGACTTTTGTGGTTACCCGGCGAACATTTTTATATGTTGACATAAAATTCAATTTTGTGCGTTACATTAATAAAGCGTAAATTTGCACTTTACGATTGTACAAAATTGACATATTTTTTTTAATTATACATATCTGATGAAAAAAATTGCCTTATTTAGCATAATATCTTTATTGATCTCCCTGATTTCATGCGATGATTCGATTGACGTGCTTGCTGATTATGAAGATATACCGGTGGTGTATTGTTTATTAAATCAGAATGATACGATTCACTATGTGAAAGTAAATAAAGCTTTCTTGGGTGAAGCGTCTGCTGCAAGTATGGCACAAGTTGCCGATTCATTATTTTATGATAATGTAGAGGTTTGGATAAATGTATCTACTAATGGTCAAGTGGTTCGTCGGCTGGACTTTACCGCAGTTGATACAATTCCAAAGCCTGATGGATACTTTACCAATGAGCGCAATACCATTTACGTTTGGGTAGGCGAAATTACGCCAAAATCCACATCAGGCATAAGTTATGATTATGAACTCCGTGTTAATATTGCATCAGAAAATATTTACTGTAAAAGTGCTGACCCGATTGGATTGGTTGATAATGTTCAAATTCTTGAGCCCACGGTGAATCGTCAAATATCCATGACACACTACGATAATGGGAAAGTGGATGCAGAATACAGAACTGGCGAAAATGCCAGTCTGTACCAAATGATTTTTCGCTTTTATTATATTGAAGTCGATTTGGAAACCAATGATACAATTTGGGATTTGGATCCGATTCAGATTAATTTGTCAGGAGATGTTTATACTACACCAAATCAGGAAATTAAAAAAGAGTTTACCGTGCAACAATTTTATCAATTAGTTAGCGATAATATTTCTGTCAAAGCTGGAGTGCAGCGTTTGGTGCGACATCCAGAATCCGTTGAGTTTATTCTCTATAGTGCTGATCAAAATTATAAAGTTTATTCAGAAGTTTCTGCACCATCCTCAGGGATTGTTCAGGAAAAACCATTTTGGACAAATATAGAGAGTGACAGTGGCTATGCTGCCGGGTTATTTGCCGCACGTTACGAAACCCGTGTAATCAATCGGGTAACAGCCGCAACCTTAGATTCTTTAGCAAGAGGTGTTTTTACAAAGGATTTGAATTTTGCGACAAAAGACAATTGGTATTATGTAAGTCAATGACGAATTGTCAGCCTTAATGACAGCTATTTTGTTCAATTATTAATTTTACCTGACATATTTTCCATGTTTTTTAAAAAAAATGCGGTTTTTTTCTGCTGGCACAATACTTGAGTCATTGTAAGCGAAAAAAATTAACATTGAAAATAATAGTAAAATTATGGGTAAAATTATTGGAATAGATTTAGGAACCACTAACTCATGTGTTGCTGTAATGGAAGGTAACGAGCCTGTTGTTATCCCTAACAGCGAAGGTAAACGAACCACACCATCTATGGTGGCATTTGTTAAGAATGGAGAACGCAAAATTGGTGATCCTGCAAAACGTCAGGCAATCACAAACTCTGAAAAAACGGTTGCTTCGATTAAGCGCTTAATGGGTGAAAAATTTAGCAAGCTCGGGAAAGAAATTAAGCGCATGCCGTATAAAATTGTGGATGGCGGAAATGATACTCCACGCATTGTAATTGGTGACAGGAAATATACTCCGCAAGAAATTTCAGCAATGGTTTTGCAGAAAATGAAGAAAACTGCAGAGGATTATCTTGGTCAGGAAGTAACAGAGGCTGTTATTACTGTGCCTGCATATTTTGATGATTCACAGCGTCAAGCAACCAAAGAGGCTGGTGAAATTGCCGGACTTGAAGTGAAACGTATCATCAATGAACCGACTGCTGCATCATTGGCATATGGTCTTGATAAAAAAGATAAGGATATGACTGTTGCCGTATTTGATCTCGGTGGCGGAACTTTTGATATCTCAATTCTTGACCTTGGAGATGGAGTTTTCGAAGTAAAATCAACGAATGGTGATACCCATCTTGGTGGCGATGACTTTGACCATGTAATTATAGACTGGTTAGTAAAAGAGTTTAAAGATGAGCAAGGCGCTGATTTAAGTAAAGATCCAATGTCAATGCAGCGTTTGAAAGAAGCTGCTGAAAAAGCGAAAGTTGAACTGTCATCTTCTTCAGATACTGAAATCAACTTGCCATATATTATGCCGGTTGACGGAGTGCCAAAGCACTTAGTTCGTAGCTTAAGCCGTTCAAAATTTGAGCAACTTGCTGACAGCTTAATTGAAGCAACCATGAAACCATGTGAATTAGCATTGAAAGATGCTGGATTGAAAACTTCTGATATTGATGAAATTCTTTTGGTTGGTGGATCAACACGTATTCCTGCAATTCAGGAAAAAGTAAAAGCTTTCTTTGGCAAAGAGCCGTCAAAAGGAGTGAACGCCGACGAAGTTGTTGCAATTGGTGCTGCAATTCAAGGTGGTGTACTTTCCGGTGATGTAAAAGATGTACTTCTGCTCGATGTTACTCCTTTATCATTGGGTATTGAAACCATGGGTGGAGTTATGACAAGATTGATAGAATCAAACACAACCATCCCGACAAATAAATCGGAAACATTTACAACCGCAGCAGATAGTCAGCCTTCAGTTGAAATTCATGTTTTGCAGGGAGAACGTCCGGTAGCAAATAAAAACAAAACCATTGGTCGTTTCCACCTCGACGGAATTCCACCGGCACCACGTGGTGTACCTCAAGTTGAAGTGTCTTTTGATATTGATGCCAATGGTATTTTAAATGTGTCTGCCAAAGATAAGGGTACCGGTAAAGTGCAAAGCATACGTATTGAGGCTTCAAGTGGATTGAGTGAGGCTGAAATCAAACGCATGAAAGATGAAGCTGAAGCGAATGCTGACCAAGACAATAAAGAAAAAGAGCGGGTTGAGAAAATTAATAAAGCTGATCAAATGATTTTTCAAACTGAAAAGCAACTGAAAGAGCTTGATGATAAACTTCCTGCTGATAAAAAGTCTCAGATTGAAGATGCGCTTGCTAAATTAAAAGAGGCTCATAAAGGCCAGGATTTAGAAGTTATTGATAAAGCAATGGAAGAGTTGAACACAGTATTCCAGGCTGCTTCAGAGGATATTTACAATGCGCAAAATGAAAAGCAACAAGGAGGCGCTGATTCAAATGCACAACCTGACGCTGAGGATAGCGGGAAACAATCTTCTGGTGGTGACGAAGTCACTGATGTGGATTTTGAAGAAGTAAAATAATTAGTCTCTAGCAAGTACTAATTAGTAATAACAAATAAAAAAAGCCGGCATTGTCCGGCTTTTTTTTTGATGTAGAAAGGATGTTTTTCCTGTTTTGTGCACCACAATG
>CAYOUD010000180.1:0-4912 GCA_964407055.1 uncultured Bacteroidales bacterium
CTGAAGTGTTTGAACAGTTTGGATAAATCTTCGCTGCTGAGAGATAAATCATCGATATATGCCTGCAAACGAAGCCTGATATCTTCAACTGATAAGGGTTGTTCATCGGTAAGAAATTTTCTATCTTTCAGATATTGCTCCAGCTCTTCAACTTTCTTTGCTCGAAAACCACTGACAGTGCTGTTTTTCAGGGCTTTTAATAATTGTTTGGGATTTCCGTTCACGCTTTTTAATACATCATTTACTCTGTCAACATAAGTATAAGATACGGCGTCAGCTTCTTCTAAAACTTGTCGGTCAATTGGAATAGCGCGCCCAAACCGATACAACGCAATATACTTATTAAGCATTTTATAGCTGTCCTCAATGTAAGATTTAAAATGCTTCGGGGAATTAGGAATCTGCCCGCCATATTGCAAATATGTGCGCAAAGCACCTAATTCAGGAATGTTTTTTCTAAGACATTCGTACAGCAAATCGGGGGAATAAATTAAATACCAAAGATGCAATTGTGAAGCATTTTCGATTAATGGATTAAACGGCTGGACACCGATTGACTGACCATATTCAGCATGTGACATGGATGCAGGAGTCGGCAAATCATTATTTTCAAATTCCGGTATTGATAAAGCTTCAGAAGCACTAGTTTTTTCCGCTTCTTTCCCTAAACGAATGAAATTTGCCGGCAATTGAATTTCTCTCAGGTGAGTTTTCCACTTTGCTAATTCATCATCTTGTGCAGTAAAATAGAAAATTTGTCGTCCGTTTTCACTGATATCAATTAAGGCATCAATAATTGCACGGGCACGGATATCATCACTATTAGCAAGCAATTCATCCACAATCAGCGGTAAGCTGACAAATTTTTCCTGCTGCTCAATAAATGCCAATCGCACAGATAATAACAGTTGTATTCGGGTTCCGGACGACAATTGGTCGAGTTGTAGGTATTCCTGATTACTAACATCAAGGGCACGAAATACCGTGTTGTTTTCATGGTTTGAAATATCTAATTTGTATTTTCCTCCAGTAATGCTGACAAAATGAGCCTCAGCTTTTTTAAACACTTCAGGATACTGGGTTTCACGGGTTTCTTCGCGTAATGTTTCCACCAGTAAATGTCCGGTAATTGCACTCAGATTCTCCTCATATTTCGCATGCAGATTTTCAATTGCGGTATCTTGCTCAGCCAATGTTTGTTGTAACTCTTGCTTGCTTCCTGCTTGTTTAATTTGCTCCCGAATACTGGCAATCCGGTTCACTAAATCATCGTATTGATTGGCTTGTTCCTGATAATTCAGAATTTTTGCATCAATTTGGTCGTAAGTGATATCAGGTTCAATTTCAGGATATAACGAGTGGTTTTTTAGATCTTTCCCCTTCTCATTCAGCAATAATTTTGTTTCCGAAAGCGTTTTTTGTGCGTGTTGATATTCGGGCAATTCCTTGTGTAATTTCTTGACATTTTCAATTTGCCTATGCTCCACACCAAGTCGATCATAAATGGTATGTTGCTTATTTTGTAGCTTTTCAAATTGTTCCTGATTGGTTGCAATCAAACGCTCATTTTCACGAATGATGCTAATGGATTCTTTACGAATATTTTCCTGTGATTTGACATCTTTTAATCGTACAGAAAAACTAGCTTCATCAATGCTTTCAGGGAAATTGTAAGCTGTGAAATTTGATTGGATTTTTGCTTTTTCTTTCTCCAGGTAACTGTTGAGATTATCTAGTTGTGCACTGATTTCCAGCACTTGTTGATTGGCTTCCTGCCATCTTTTTGCATTGACAAAAAACCATCCCGGACTTGCAAAGTTTATAATTTCTCCATCGGGAATTTCCGGAAATGCACCGAGCTTTTCTTTAAGATCCAAACGGATTTTATCTGATTTTTCTAATTTGAATTTCAGTTTTTTGCGATTGGCTTTTTGTTGCTGCAATTCATTTTGTTTTTCCTGTATGGATAAACTTTCAATAAATTGATCTGTAAGTGTTTTCAGTCGCTCAACAACATTTTCACTTGTCCAATTTACCGGGGCTTCTAAGCCAGTTCGCTCAAAATCAGAAACAAAACTATCCGTATTAAAACTCGTTGTTTTCAATGGACGGCTCGCAATAAAAATCATTGCAAAAATACCGACAAGCAAAGGGATAATGCCAAGTATTCCGAGAAGGAAACTGAGTAAAAAAGTTGTGATTGCGGTAATAATGCCGGTAATTCCCAGCCATCCGACTTTGCTTGATTTTGTTGATTCGCCCGAACTTTGTGCTTTTAGCCAATCGCTGAGTACAGACATTCCTAATTGAATTTTTTGAACATCGTACTGTATTGACGATTCAATTTCCTCAGATAAAATTTGAATTTCATGCTTTAGAGAATTTGCCTCTATACTAAGCTGTGAAGCCTCCACAATGAATTTCTCAACATCGCCAATTTGGTCAAGATTCAAGCCTTTCCATTTCTCTGGATCGTTTTGCGGATCAAGCTGTTTTAGTGCTTCATTGGCAGCAATTTCTGCCTTTTTAAGTTTTGTATCTGCAAGCTCAATTTTTCGGTTTAAGTCTTTAATATTCTCAATCCGTATTTCCCATTCGCTGATTAATGTATCCGGAATCCCATTTTCCGGGATATTGAGTTCATTTAGTTTCTGCTTTGATGACTGAATGAGCGTTTCCGCTTTCTGCATACTTATGCGGATGCTTTTTTCTTCGGATTCGAGCGTTTGCAATTGTTCTAAATCAGAATCATTTAGCTTCGCCAAATTTCGGGAAAATTGCTCAAATTTTGCTGTCGCAGTTTCATACTGTGATAATAAATTGAGATGCTCTGATTTCACCTTGTACAAACTTATAAAATCTTTTGCTTTTTTTGCTTCATCGCGCTTGCTTGTAAGCAACGACAAGCTTGCTTCTTCCTGTTTTAGTTGATTCTGACTTTGAAATAATTGCTGATATTTCGCATTTACTTCATCGTAGGCTTTGCGTTCGTTAATTGTGCTTCTGGAAAAGCTGTCGCTATAATTCAGTTTATGTGCGGCTTTGCTTAAATCGTATCCACCACTGCTTTCTTTAATGATATGTTCAGCGAGATGTTTATCTTCACTTTTAATAAGCTCATGAAGTGAAAGAAAATATCGGCTTTGACTGCTACTTGGCGGTAATTCAGAAAAATTATCCGGATTTCCGTTTCTCGTGGAAATGGTTTTGCCCGATTCTATTTTTACACTCCACAATTCCTTATCAACCTGCATTTTACAATCTAAATACAAGCCTGAGCTGATGTTTTCCGGCCATAATGCAGTTTTAATCATTCGTGCAGTGGATGTTTTGCCAGAAGCATTGGGTCCAGAAATAATATTGATTTGCTCAGATAGTTGACTGAAAGGCGGAAGCCCGTTCGGGAAACCGGGCATTTTATCAATTTGAAGGGTTTTTATGATGAGGTGCTTTTTTTTCATTACCATTAGTAGTTTTCTTGTTGGGCAAGGAGTTCTGTCAACAAATATCTGCATTCTTGTAAAATAAATCGGTCTGCCTCATCCAATTCTGTTAATTCAAAATGATTCATTTCACGAAACGTATTGTGTTTCGATAAGGCATTTTGTTTTTCACGCCAGCTTTGTCGCAGTTTATCAATAAACGGATTATCCTCACCATTTTGAAGGCAAATAATGCTTTCGGCAAGCTTTCCGGCCGGGGAGGATTCTTTAGCCAAAGTTTCAAGTGCTGTAAGTGCAGGATTAACCGAGATTTCATGTTTTCTGATTAAAATATGAGTGTTGGGAAATTCCGGGATAACATGTTGAATACTTATTAATTCTTGTGCCCAATTCGCAATTTCCACGGGATTATTGTGTTCTCCAATCAATTGTAAATCGTAAATTAAAAATTGCGGATTATTTGATTCATTGATAAACTTCGGGGATGTTTCTTCCAGTACATTGAATACAAGAGAGCGAAATTCATCCTGATTAAGCGCTGGCTTAATGGTTATTTGGATGTTTTCATATCGCACGTCTGAAAATGGATACCTTTCATAATTAATTTGACCGCCATCATCAATTATTACTAACGATGCTCCATGCAATCCCTGCTCGCCAGCATTCATTGCAAGTGGTGAACCCGGATAAAAAATCAGAGGATTGGACTTTTTCAGCCGAGATGTTTTGTGAATGTGTCCCAGTATCCATACATCAACGCCGCTGCCGGACAGCATATTGGAATTCACTGGAGCATATTGACTATCCGGGGTGTCAGTTTCACAATGCAACAAACCCACTGTGGGTATATTTTTAGAAATTTGTAGCGTGTCAAAATCCCTTAGCGGGTCATGAATAATGTATCTGTTATTAAACGACCATCCAACAAACTGAATGTCTTGTTTATTGATATTCAGTTGAATCGATTCCCATTTTGCATTTTTGCCAAGTAAAAAAAGCGTTTTACTACGACTGTTTTTAATAACTTCATTTAATACATCATAATCATGATTTCCGGCGACCATACACACATAAATCCCGGCATGCTCAAGTTGTGTAATGGCATTTTGCAGCGGTGAAACTGCTTCCCAGTACCGATTGTAATTATCCACAATATCTCCGGAAAGTGTGAGCACATCAACGGCGTTATCCAACGCAAATCGGACAATTTTATCCAATGTTTCTGCAGCCGATGGAGGATTTGAAATGTTTGGAACCGATGCCGTTCGACCCAAATGTAAATCAGCAATAGCAAGTATTTTGACAGACATATGTTTTCGCATTAAATATCAGACCAATTTACAAAAAGCTTCTGTATTTTCAAAGTCGTTAGCACTTGTGTCGATGATTTGGTTGCAAAAAACGCAGCCCATCTTTAACCCGAAAAATTCACCGCAAATAGTTAGATGTTAACATAAGGTGCTGTTGGT
>CAYOUD010000181.1:0-4864 GCA_964407055.1 uncultured Bacteroidales bacterium
GATTTTTAGGATTTGATGATTTTAGGATGTTTTCTTCAGCTGTAATCTTATCATCCTGAAATCTATTTAATCCTAATCCTGACGGTTTTTTGTAGTCTTTATTCTCTATATGGTTCACATTATACACCCTTTTAAATTCCATACTTTTTGCTCCAAAATTTATCAATAAGCCAATGGGTAAATTGTAGGCTTGGCAATAGTTCATTGCCTGTGCTAGATGCACGTCTTCTAATTTTATAACCGCTTTCAATTCGACCATAATATTTTCTTCCACAAAAAAATCTACCCTACGTGTGCCAATATCAATACCTTCATAAAAAATAGACATTTCCATCTCACGCTGATAGCCCAAACCCTGCTTGTCCATTTCAATAGCCAAAGCGCGCTGATAAATGACTTCCTGAAAGCCATTACCCAATATGCTGTGAACTTTCATTGCACAACCTATGATTTTATGTGTCAATTCTTCGTGTTTCATTTGACGGTCACTTTTTTAATCCTATCATTTTTTAATCCTATCATCCTTTCATTTGTCTGAATTATGATTTTTAGGATTTGAGGATATTGTTTTGTGTTGAAATCTTATCATCCTTTAATCTATTTAATCCTAATTCAGACATTTTACTCATAAGCTGCTAATCCAGATATCTCTCGCCCTTGGGCTAATTTTTTTAATTGCGGTACTAAGTCTTCCATCAATGCCAATTCTTTTACCCTGCGTTCTTTCCAGCTTAGTTCTAGTGGCTCTAACAAGTCGGTGAGTTTTTCTCCGTCAAAAATCATTCGGCTCATTATTTTCTCTACAAAAGTTTTTAAGTTTGCTGTTTGCAAGCCGTATTTGTGGGCAATGGCTGCCAATTCTTTTTCATTTTTCTCCACTACAAAGGTTTCATAACCGTTGCGCAACGTAGTAACATCTTGTCCGCTGTTCCAGTCAAGGCTATTGATGTAGTCCGTTAAATCTTCCTGCTCGTCCATCATATTGGCGTTAGCACTCAATAAGCTAATCACCTGTGCTTTGGTCATTTTTTGTTTGGCAGGTTTTTGTTGCGTGCTGTCCGCAATCAAGTCCATTATATAGTCATAGTCAATCACGGAAGAAGCAAAAAGCACAAATTCAAAATCCAATTGCTGAATATTCTCAGGTGCATTATCGCCTTCTTTTTGCTGTATTTTTCGTAATTGCTTGGCGGTTTCTATATAAGAGCTTCTGAACTCTTGCAAGGTTTCGCTTGGCAAAATGGCTTCAATTTGGGCCTCTTGTTCTTCGCTAATGTCGGTGTATTGGTCCAATGCTACTTTTAGTTTTTGAACTTCTTTGAAGTTTTTAACAAAAGCAATACGTGCCGCATCCCCTTTTAGGTTATACACTTCTTGCGGTTCGCTAACCAAATTGTGATCCTGCATAAAAACGCCCAGAGCCTGTACTGCTTTTTGGTAGTTCTCAATTACTACAGGAGCAGGGTCAACCATCCAAATTTCTTTGGCACGTGCACTGTCTTCCCCGGAGAAGAGTGCAATGGCTTGGTTTACCATCTCTTGTTGCGAACGGAAATCTAAAATGTTTCCGTAGGGTTTGGTTTCGTTCAATACTCGGTTGGTTCGGGAAAATGCCTGAATTAATCCGTGGTATTTCAGGTTTTTATCCACATACAAGGTATTCAGGTATTTGGAATCAAAACCTGTAAGCAACATATCGACTACAATGGTAATGTCAATTTTAGCTGCAAGCGGAACTTCCTTTTTGGTATATTTTTGGTCTTTGATGCGTCTTTGCACATCTTGGTAGTAGCCATCAAATTCATTGATGCTGTGATTTGTGCCGTATTGTACATTGAAATCGGTAATAATCTCCATTAAGGCTTTTTTCTTTTCTTCAGGATTTTGTTTGTTGTCTTCTTTCTCCTGTACTAAATCCTCTTGCAATTGTTTTATATCTGCTGCATTTTTTTGACTTTGTTGGTCTCCATCTTTAGCAATTAGTTGAGAAGGAGGCGAAAACACACAAGCAATATTAAGTTTTACATAATCAGGATTTTCGGCTTTCCCTTCGACTCGGCTCAGGGCAAGCTTTTTCGTTTGAATTTCCCTGAAAAGTCTATAATATTCAATCGCATTGTTGATAGAAGCCGTTGCCAATACGGCATTGAAACGTCTTGAATTAGTTGCGGCATTATGCTTGTCTAAAATGGCTTCCACTACTGCCTGTTGTGCAATACCTGCCTGCCGGACAGGCAGGGCTTCTCCGGGTTTCGGATTCGGTGTCCTGAGCTTGTCGTAGGATAAACTGCCTTTACCTTTGAAATAATCAATATGAAATTTCAGCACATTTCGGTCTTCTATGGCGTGGGTAATGGTATAGGCGTGTAATTGTTTTTCAAAAATATCGGCAGTGGTTTTTAGTGTTTTTTCTTCTCCATCAATTTGTTTGTAAGTTGCATTGTCTTCAAAAATAGGTGTGCCTGTAAAACCAAAGAGTTGTGCATTTGGAAAAAAGGCCTTTATCGCTTTGTGATTTTCTCCAAATTGCGAACGGTGGCATTCATCAAAAATGAAAACCATTCGTTTGTTTTGCAATGACTCAAGGCGTTGTTTAAATGTGGGAATGCCTTTTTCAGTCTTTTTCTTGTTCCATTTATTGGCTTCATCAAGAATTATCCCAAGTTTTTGAATGGTGGTAACAATAACTTTGTCGGCAAAGTCGGTCGATAATAAACGCCTTACCAAAGTTTCGGTATTGGTGTTTTCTTCAACGCTACCTTCCTGAAATTTATTGAATTCTTCACGGGTTTGTCGGTCAAGGTCTTTTCTATCTACCACAAACAAACATTTTTCAATATCTGGATTATCTTTCAATAAGGTAGAAGCTTTGAAAGATGTCAAGGTTTTACCGCTACCTGTAGTGTGCCAGATAAAGCCGTTTCCTCTGTTTTGGTGGATACAATCTACAATCGCTTTTACAGCATAAATCTGATAAGGTCGCATTACGAGCAATTTCTGTTCGCTTTCTACCAAAACCATATACTTACTCATCATTTCGCCAAGTGTGCACTTGGTTAGAAATTTTTCTGTAAAATCGTGTAAACCACGAATTTTTTGATTTTTAATGTCGGCTAATTCATAAACTGGCAAAAATTGTTCGTCTGCATTAAATTGGAAATGTTGGGTTTTATTATTAGCAAAATAAATAGTATTACTTCGGTTACTCACAATAAATAACTGCATAAAACACAAGAGCGAATTACCATATCCGCTACCTGGTTCATTCTTGTAATCTACAATTTGCTGCATTGCCTTACGAGGCGAAATATCCAATTTTTTTAATTCTATCTGTACAACTGGCAAACCATTAATTAGCAGAATAATATCATAGCGTTGATGACTGTTTTCAGTGTTAATACGTAATTGACTGATAACCTCAAAATCATTTTTGCACCAATCTTTTATGTTTACCAAGGTGTAATGAAGTGGTGTTCCGTCTTCACGCTGGAAGTATTGTCTTTCTCTTAAAAGTTTAGAAGCAGCAAAAACATCAGGCTCAATAATATCTTCACGCAAGCGTAAAAATTCGTTTTCTGTCAATTTCACACGATTGAGCGTTTCAAATTTATTTTTGAAGTTTTGCTCAAGCGTTTTTCTATCCACAATATCAGGTCGATAAGTGTATTTTAGCTCCGTTAGTTGCTTGATAAGGTTTTCTTCTATTTGGTTTTCCTTTGTCATTATTCTTCTTTCAATAAATCTTTGGCATTAATGTCCAATATTTTTGCAATTCGATACAAATCTTCAATGCTCGGTTGCTGCCGATTCTGAACGTAACCGTTTACCATATTGTAGCTCTTTCCAAGTTTGTCAGCCAACCAAGTCTGCTTAATTCCTTTCTGTTGAAGTACTTCCTTTATTCGGTTCATTTCCGTCTAAATTTATCCAGCCAAGATAATATTTAATTTTCAACTATCTCGTTTTTCAATATTAAAACAGTTCGAAATATTATCGTTATTCGAGCGAGGGGAGATTTTAGCTCTTTTTGTTTTTCAGCGTTGGCAAAGAGCGTTGGCAAAAACAAATGTGCTAAAATGTGCGGCTGGCTTTATTTAATTGGGCATAACGGTTGCAATATGAAATTTTGGGCATTTTGAAACTCAAATCTTTCAATTTACTACACTATTTATTTAATGTTAAAATGTTCATATTTAGCACTTTCTGCCCAATTTTTTATATTGCTTGTTAAGCGTTGTTACTCTTTAAAATATATGTTTAGTATCTCTTTTAAACCATTAATTTGGGATTCATTTAAAACGTAATCTTTATAATATTTTCCTGATAATCTAACTTTTATTACATCAACATTTGAGTTAATCAAATTTAATATTTCTTTTGCTTTATAGTCAGACAAAGATTCGTCAATATATTCAACAACGGAACTACCTGATAATACATCAGTTTCTTTATCATATGAATTAAACGAAATTTTCACTTTTGAACTTTCTGAATTTATTATTGTAGCGTTTTCAAAAAATATCCAATCAGATCCGCGATATTTAAATTTAATTCGTAAATAAGTCAGTTTGCCTTCACCTATATAAATTTCGATTGGTGAAGGGCTAAAAAATGCTTTATGTCTGTAAAAAGAAATGTCTTTAAATTCATTATGCTTCTTATATACCATTTCATTTTCACTGTTGCTTACAGGTAAATAACCTGTTGGAATTACTGCACATCCAGTTAGTAGAATTAGTCCTAAAATAATTAAAATACTAGTGATATTTTTCATTTTTTCTCCACTTTTATGTTTTTATTAATAACGATTAACTACTTGCTAAACGCAACTGTATTGCATTTATTTTTACTTTATCTTTCGCAT
>CAYOUD010000182.1:0-4831 GCA_964407055.1 uncultured Bacteroidales bacterium
AGGTTAGAGGTTAGAGGTTAGAGGTTAGAGGTTAGAGGTTAGAGGTTAGAGGTTGAAACAACCTACTAACCCTCCCAACTTCCTAACTCCTATATCCTAATTCCTAACTCATGTTACGCACTCATAAACATTTCAATATCACTTTCAACCTCGCCAATCGGAGCAATTCCGAAATTTTCAACCAACACTTTGGCAACATTCGGTGAAAGGAATGCAGGCAATGTCGGACCTAAATGGATATCCTTCACGCCAAGGGAAAGCAATGCAAGCAATACAATTACCGCTTTTTGCTCATACCATGCAATATTGTATGCAATCGGCAACTCATTGATATCATTCAATTCAAACACTTCTTTCAATTTCAATGCGATAACGGCAAGTGAGTAAGAATCGTTACACTGTCCGGCATCCAAAACTCTGGGAATTCCGCCGATATCTCCCAATGGCAATTTATTGTAACGATATTTTGCACATCCTGCAGTTAAAATAATCGTGTCTTTTGGCAATTTATCGGCAAACTCGGTGTAATAATCACGATCTTTCATACGACCGTCGCAACCTGCCATCACAAAGAATTTTTTAATTGCTCCTGATTTCACCGCATCTACTACTTTATCCGCCAAAGCTATTACCTGATTATGCGCAAATCCGCCAACAATGCTTCCTGTTTCAATTTCAACCGGTGGCTGACATTTTTTTGCATGTTCAATAATCTCAGAGAAGTCTTTTGATTTTCCATCTTCACGTGCCGGAATATGCTTTGCTCCAGTCAAACCTGATGAACCAGTTGTATAAATTTTATCATTATAGGATGCATTTTTCATCGGAGGCACAATACAGTTGGTGGTGAAAAGAATCGGGCCGTTAAAACTCTCAAATTCTTCTTTTTGTTTCCACCATGAATTTCCGTAATTCCCAACAAAATGTTCGTACTTTTTAAATGCCGGATAATAATGTCCCGGAAGCATTTCACTATGTGTATAAACATCAACGCCGGTACCATCGGTTTGAGCCAACAACTCCTCCAGATCTTTCAAATCATGACCTGAAATTAAAATTGCCGGATTGTTTCGCACACCAATATTTACTTCAGTAATCTCGGGGTTGCCGTAAGCTTCTGTATTCGCTTTGTCTAGCAATGCCATAACATCCACACCAAATTTACCGGTTTCCAAAACTAATGCAACTAACTCATCCACACTATGCTCCTCAGTTGTTGCACTTAATGCTTTATGAATAAAAGCAAAAATCTCATCATTGGTTTGATTAAGATTGTATGCATGCTCAGCATAAGCAGCTATTCCTTTTAAACCATAAGTAACCAATTCACGCAAAGAGCGGATATCTTCATTTTCAGTTTCTAAGACACCCACCAAATTCGCTTTTTGCTCCATTTCATTTTCATCCTCAGAATACCAAGTAGTCGAAGCGTACAATCCACTTAAATCCATTTGTTTTGTTTCCAACGCTTTTTTTAGTGATTCCCGTACCTCAAAGCCTTCTTTGATTTTTGCAATAATCGCATTTTTATCAAAATTGGCATTTGTAATGGTGACAAACAGTGCTTCAAATGCAAATTTATCTGCCGCATCCGTTTTGATTCCATTTTCGCGAGCTTTTGACGCAAAAATAGAAATCCCTTTAGTGACATAAATCAACAAATCCTGCATATTCGCAACATCGTCTTTTTTCCCGCAGACACCTGCAATTGTACAACCTGTTCCTTTGGCTGTTTCCTGACATTGATAACAAAACATACCCATAATTATTTGGTTTTAAATGTTAATACTTATTTTAATTTCTACTGCAATATTAAAGTATTCAAATACCGAATTCTGTTACATAGGTAACATTTGGGTGGATTCTTTCATTTTTCCAAAAAAACACTTTGTGATTTGAAAAATTACCTCTATCTTTGACCAATTGGTTAAACTTAATAGTCAAACTCAATGGTTAAATTAAATGAACAGCCCGAAAATCCGGAGGAAATTATCCTAAAAGCAGCTTCAGAAATCTTTATGGAGAAAGGTTATGATGGTGCACGGATGCAGGAGATTGCCGACAAAGCCGGACTCAACAAAGCCCTCTTGCATTATTACTATCGCTCAAAAGATAAATTATTTCGTGCGGTATTCAATAAAGTCTTTCAGCGGCTAATGGACGGACTCGTTTCTGTCTTTGAAGAAAACATGTCAATTTTTGACACCATTCGAATCTTTTTCAAGGAACATCAAGAGGTACTCATTACGTATCGGCATCTCCCTATTTTTATTCTAAATGAGTTGCAACGCGACCCCAACATTGTTGTGGATATGTTTAACACAAGCCGATTGGAAAACGTTAGAAACACATTTTTACATCGCATTGAAAAAGAAAAAGAAGAAGGCATTATCCTCCAATCCATTCAACCCATGGAACTATTCATTAATGTTCTTAGCCTTAGTGTATTCCCTTATGCAGCAAAGCCATTATTATCTCCCATTATCGGACTTAACGAAGCTGCCTTTTTCGATATGATGCAAGCCCGTAAAGATGGACTCGCAGATTTTGTTATTCAATCTATAAAAGCATAACACAATGAAAAAAGGATTTATCATATGCATATTGAGCTTGATGTTTCTTTCCCTTAAAGGACAAGAACTCATCAGCATTGATAGTTGCTACCACCGCCTGGAACGCAACTACCCGGAAATGCAAAACCTACAGCTCATTTCGGAAGTAGTAGAGATTCAGCATCAATTACTAAAAACGAATTATTTACCAAAACTTCGATTGGGTGCTCAAGCTACTTGGCAGTCTAAGGTAACCCAATTGAGCATTGACAATCCCATGTTTCAATTTGAAACTCCGGAAATATCCAAAGATCAGTACAAAGCCTATGCTTAAATTACACAAATCATTTGGAATGGCGGCATGACATCAGTTTCCAAAGCCATTGAAAAGCTTTCGGGAGAAATTGAACATCAAGAAATCAAATTGAGTGTCCATCAAGTCAAACAACAAATCAACGAGCTGTATTTCACCATTCTTTTATTGCAAGAACAAATCAACATTCTGGAATACAACAAAGCAAGTATCAACAAAAAATACAATGAAATACAAGTGGCGGTTGAAAACGAGATGGCGCTTTCTGCAGACAGTAAAGAACTGGAAGTTGCCATTTTAGATATCCGTCAAGAAATTATCAAAACGGAATCGGCACGAAAAACCTGCATTGTAATGATGGAGGTACTTACCGGAGAATCCATTCCTGAATTGGCAGATTTTCTTCTTCCAGGCAGAGACATACAAATGGACACTCTTATCAATCGACCGGAGTTAAACATTATGGATTTGCAAAAACAACAAATCCAGCAGCAAAAACAACAAGCAAGCGCACTGAAACACCCTATGGTTTCAGCCTTTGCGCAAGGCGGATATGGTCGTCCGGGATTAAATATGCTCAGCAATGATTTTGATCCTTATGCCATCGTAGGCATTCGTTTATCCTGGAACATTTGGGAATGGAATAAGCTCAAAAAACAACATGCCATTGCGGATATCAACATGCAAAAAATTGACAATAAAAAACAAGCCTTTGTGAATAACATCAACGCACAAGCAGAATCCTATCTACAAGAAATAAAAACCCAAAGCAATTTAATATCACAAGATGAAGAAATCATTGCGCTTCGTGAGGAAATTAAAGCAAGCAAAGAAGCACAGCTCAATGAAGGAAACATTCCGGTATCAGAATATTTGGATGCAATAAACAAAGAATCCATTGCAAAAGTCCAGTTAGAAATTCATAAAATCAACAAAGCAAAAGCCAGCATAAACTATTTAACACTCACAGGAAAAATTCAAGTACAATGAAACAGATAAGAAAACATCCTATCCTGCTCAGCTTAGTCAGTGTCATGCTCTTTTCACTGACAGCATGCAACAACCAGGACACAGAAGCCGATGCATATGGCAATTTTGAAACAGAAGATTACATTATCGCATCAGAATCGCAAGGGAAATGCCTTTTTGTTGGTATTAAAGAAGGTGATAAAGTCCAAGCTGGAGTAACCATTGCACGCATTGATACCAGCAACTTAAGCTTACAAATTCAACAGCTTTTGGCACAAAAAGAAGCCATCAAAACCAAATTTCCATCCATCACAGCACAAGTGGAGGTTCAGGAAACAAAGCTAGAAAGTCTAAGAAAAGACAAAATCCGCATCAACAATATGCTTGAACAAAAAGCGGCCACACAAAAACAGCTTGACGATATCACAACACAAATTCGCATGACTGAAAAAAACATTACACAAATAAAAACGCAAAATGCCAGCCTATTTGCCGAATTGAATGTGATCGACTCCAATATTGATATCATTCGCGATCAAATCTCACGTGCAATAATAATTGCTCCGGCTAAGGCAAGTGTCTTAGATGTGTACATTCATAAACACGAGCTACTTGCACCCGGAAAGCCAATTGTGAAGTTAGCAGATATGGAAAACATGACACTCAAAGCCTGGATTTCCGGAGAGCAACTTGCCGAAATAAATATTGGAGAAATCGTTAAAGTTCGTATTGATAAAAGAGATGGTGGATTTTACACTTACGAGGGGAAAATCTCAAAAATTGCAAATAAAGCAGAGTTTACTCCCACAGTGATTCAAACAAAAGAAGAGCGTGTTGATTTGGTTTATGCAATGGAGATTAAAGTCAAAAACGATGGACGAATAAAAATAGGAATGCCGGCAGAGGTACTGTTAAGATGAAAAATGGTTCGAAGTTTAAATATTTTCTGCTCAAGGTCTCGCTGAGTGTTGGCTGCGCAAAAGAAAGCGAGGCTTTG
>CAYOUD010000183.1:0-4777 GCA_964407055.1 uncultured Bacteroidales bacterium
GCCTTGGCTATAGCGGACGCTAATTCGCTCAGCGAGGAGCTTACGAAAATTATTCCACAATTATTTCTTCTGTAAGGATATCATTGGAAAGGTGAATGCGTACAAGATACATGCCTGCTCCAAAATCACTAATATCAACTGTTTCTTCGTCGAGTGTTGGAATTGTTTCTAACATTCGTTGTCCAATGGCATTGTAAATCTCAAGTTTTTCAATCTGATTCCCAGCGAAATCGATGGTGAAAATGCCATGATTTGGATTCGGATAAATTGCAATGCCATAAGGCAGTAACATGCCTTCAGGACGATTTATAATCAATAGCGACCTGCATTGTGAGTCGTTATATGAGGCATCTGTTGCTGTCCAATGAATTTCATGTGCTCCAATTGTAAAAAGATCACCTTCGAGACTTTCAAAATGATTCACATCATTCGTCAGCTGAACGACATGGCAATTATCAAAGAAAATCGGATCGATTTCATTGGCTTGCACATAATAATACGTTTCATTTCCAATGAGGTTTATGCTGATGGTGTCGCTGCATATAAGTCGAGGAGGAATGCTATCAATGACACTTAAATTGAAGGATGCTGATATTTCATTTCCGGACAGATCTGAACCAGCGAGAATTATTGTGTTAATGTTTCCACTGATTTCATTGCCAGCTTGTGGTATTTGTTGCAACACAGGATTTTCATCGCAATTATCAGAAATCATAACTTCATTTGTGAAATCCGGTAAAGTAAACAAACAATTTGTGTCAGCATAAAACTCCATATTTTCTGGAACATTATTTAGTTCAGGAGACACTAAGTCTAACACACTCACATTAAATGTAATTGAGGCGTTATTTCCACTGTCGTCAATCATTGTTAAATGAACGAGTGTTGTATCTCCGCCAATAACTGAGCCGGCAGTAGGTGTTTGAAAAATCACAGGCGCAGCATCACAATTATCATGGAAGTCAACTTGTCGCGTGTAATCCGGCAAAATAGCTTCGCATGTTTCACCATCTCCAATAAATTGATTGTTCAGTGGGTTCACAAATTCCGGTTTGATGGTATCCAACATTTGTACATTAAAGCTTGTCTGGCTCATGTTTTCTGAGTTATCCGTAGCATACAAAATAACTTCGGAGAAAATATCAGAAATTAATTCGCCGGCAGCCAGAGACTGAGTAATGAAAATAGTGTCAGAGCAATTGTCAGTGGCAAGTAACAAGCCTGAATAATCTGGCATAATGTACTGACAGTTTTCATTTGCATAAACCGTTTGTAATGCAGGTGTGGACAGTATTTCTGGTGCACTTGTGTCCATAACGGCAACATTAAATAACATGCTGCTGAAATTATCTGAAATATCAGTTACTATCAATGTAATTTCATTGTCAACGCCTGATATCAATGTTCCTGCTGCTGGATTTTGAGCTATTTGAGGGTTGGAGTCGCAATTATCAGAAATGCCAACCAAACTTGTGAAATCAGGCAATACATGTTCGCAATTCACCGCATCACCAATAATTGTATCATTCAAAACGTTTGCAAACGCAGGTGAAATTGTATCCAATAATGTTATGGTAAAATCAGAATTTTCCTGATTCCCAAAATCGTCAGTTACCTGAATCTGGACATCAACTTCATTTGTAGAAACTATCGTTCCGGCAAGTGGAGTTTGTACAATTGACAGCGCATTGTCACAATTATCAAGTGCCAGAACAGAATCCGTAAAATTCGGAACTGTAAACTCGCATTGAGCATTCAGAAAGTGTGTTTGGTTTTCTGGTGCATACTGAATCTCAGGGCGGGTGGTGTCCTGTTTGTTTAAATAAAAACTATGCAGATTTTGATTCCCTGACTCATCCGCAAGCAAAAGTTGAATTAGCTGCGTTTCTGCATCGCTGATTGTTCCTGCCTCCGGGATTTGTGTTATGCTAGGATTGGCATCGCAGATATCTGAGAAAAATACATCATCTGTAAAATCAGGAATTTGATAATCACAATTAGCTGAGGCAATGATATCCTGATCTTCCACACTGGTTAAAAACTCAGGAGCAGTTGTATCTGCCACAGAAACAAGGAAACTTGTCTGTGACACATTTCCTGAATTGTCAATTAAACTTAACACCACCGCATTGTCCAGTCCTGAAACAGGAGTTCCGGCTAATGGTTGTTGTTCCTTGATCAATGGATCATCGCAATTGTCGTATCCGTTGAGTAGAGTTGTGTAATGCGGAAGATTCACAGTACAAGTAACTGAGTCTCCAATAATTATGTCATTTAAAATCGAGGTAATCAATGGAGCTGTGGTGTCCTGAACCTCTGCATTAAAGCTAATGCTGTTTGTATTACCTGCCTCATCCTCTGTTAATATTTGAACGGTATTTGTTGCACCGGATACAATACTACCGGCAGGAGGAATTTGCTGCACAAAGGGATCATTATCGCAATTGTCCTGAATTGTACAGATTGCAATGTAATCTGGTAGAGTGGTTTGGCAATTATTGTCTGCAATCAGAATTTGATCATCAGGATTGGAAAGGAATACCGGTGCAGAATCATCCACTTTTGTGAGCGTAAAGGAGTAGAAACTGCTGTTTCCCACGTCGTCATTTACAGTGAAATTTACCAGAGTAATTTCATTACTAATTTCTGTGCCTGCTGCAGGATTCTGAATGATTTCTAAATTGGTATCGCAATTATCTGAGGCTATTATTTCCTCGGTAAAATCGGGCATTATATAATTGCAATTCTCTGCAGATGAAATATTCTGATCAGATGGTCCTCCTGCAATAACAGGCGCAGTTGTATCAGACACTGCGACATTAAGATTGACTTCACTGATGTTTCCACTGATGTCGCTGATGGTGAAGTTTATTGTATTGATTGCACCATTGATTTCTGTGCCGGCAGGCGGTGTTTGAACAATGGTGGGTGACGAATCACAATTATCGGTAAACTGCACCAGCGATGTAAAATCCGGCAGAAATGCCTCGCAGCTTGTCGCATCACCAATTTCCTGATCACTTGGAGAAGAAATAATTTCAGGTGGAATGCTGTCACCCACATACAATGTCACGGTATCAGAAACTGTACTGCCTGCGGAAACACTTATTTCACAGAAATACAAGTTGCCTGATAATGATTCTCCTGCATTGATGATGTTTAAACTATCGGTAAGTGCACCACTGTATTGTGTGTTATCTACAACAGGAGAGAAACCTGCACCATTGTTTACATGCCACTGATAATCATCTGCTGTTTCAGATGCAATGCTTAAAACAAGTGTTTCTCCCGGACATACTGAAGTGTCCATAGGTTGTGAGTCAATATTGAGTTGGTAGTTTTCGTAATAAATGATTTTGTCCCGTATATTATCATTATACACAATGTCTAAGTCCCCATCGTCGTCAAAATCGTCAAATAAGAAAAAAGAAAAATCTCTTGTCCCGGAAGATTGCGAGACGACATAATTGGAGTAATTATGTATGAGTACAGTTTCTGAGAAATTGCCGTCTCCATACGATTCAATCCATTTTATGTCTTGTTGTCCAATAACAATAATGTCATCATCACCATCATTATCCAAGTCTTCAGAATAAACGAGAAGTGGGCGGTCAATGGTATTACAAATAATAACAGGGGCTGAGAAAGCTCCAGTGCCATCATTGTAATGTATGCTGACCTGATCTGTATCATAGTTTATTGATACAATATCAATACCATTATCCCCATCAACATCTCCCAGAGCAATTGCCCTGCAATCATTAATGTTTGTCACCAATGCCTCCCATTCTTCATATAGCCCACCTCCAAGGCTTTTTTTATAATAAACTTCAGAAGCAATGTCTATGTGATTTGCTTCATATCCAGAGGCTATGTAATCATTTAGTCCATCTCCGTCAATGTCTTTATAAAATAGGGCACTGAAAATTGGACTCACATTAACTGGCGTTGTTACGATAGCTTCAAAAGCATTCCATTGACAATTTCCTTGCAGATAAAAATAGGGATTAACTAAGTCAATAATACCATCTCCATTATAATCAGAATAGTTGAAATATCGTATCGAGTCGTCAAGCCAAGTTCCTTGATATTCAAATAGATTGTTCAGCATGTATTAATCGTCTGCCGGCTCTACGTCCCATTGCGATGAAAAATCGTTGTTGTTTTGCAACCATGAATATATAAAACCGTTACTGGTAAGAGAGTATTCAGCCAAAAAATCCACATCCCCATCACAATCTTTATCCATGGGGTAAAACCGTGTTAAATGCGTAAGGTAATTTGATATGACTTGCTGTGCACTGAAATTTCCATTGCCATCGTTTTCGTACCAGGCAATTTTGTTGTCTTCATAACTGCCCGATACAATGTCCAAATCACCATCATTGTCCAAGTCCACAGAATATATAGCAAAAGGATCAACCACATCAATGGTAATCACTTCGGCTTCGCCAAAAAAAGTTTGATTAAAGCTCTCCAAAGGGTTTAATAAAAGCCAAACAAAAAGGCAAAAGGATAATATTTTCAGGGAAATTATTCTGTGTGTCATTGTGTTTTTATTTGCAATAATACGAAAAAAACACAAATATTCAATGGCTTAGAGTGACATTTAAAGCGATTTTATGTTATAAAAAAAGAATAAATACATCTATTTGTGTTCTTATTTTGTAGATGAGTTTTTGAGCTCCTCGCTTAGCGATTAGCCTTGGAATATAGATGAGTTTTTGAGCTCCTCGCTTAGCGATTAGCCTTGGCTATAGCGGACGCTAATTCGCTC
>CAYOUD010000184.1:0-4677 GCA_964407055.1 uncultured Bacteroidales bacterium
TTAGATGGTTTGAAGATGTGCAAAGATAATGGTAAGCATTACCCCAAATTTGAGTTAATAGAAAAATGGGCTGCAGTAATCTAAAGTAATTAGCAACAGCACTTTACGTTAATAGCTAACTATTTGCGGTGAATTTTTCGGGTTAAAGAATTACCCTTATATTGCAAACAATTCAACAAAAGGCTTGTTTTTAAAGAAAAAGAAATCATATGGATGAAAAATCCTTTTTAGGGCAAATGCACCCAAATGAAATTGAGCAGTTGTATCGCTCGTTTAAGGCAGGAGAAAAGATGGATGAGTCCTGGAAACATTTTTTTCAGGGATTTGAACTGGCGCAGTCATATTACGGTGATTCTATGCCGCAAAGCAATATCTCCAAGGAATTTGATGTCATAAATTTGATTGACTCTTACCGTAAACGAGGACATCTTTTTACGAAAACCAATCCGGTACGTACGCGTAGGAAATACTTTCCAACGCTTGATATCCAAAATTTCAACCTCAGCGAATCCGACTTGGAAAGCGAATTTGATGCAGGAAATTTAATTGGACTGGGAAAGGTTAAGTTAAAGACCATAATTTCCGCATTGCAAAATACCTATTGTTCTAATATTGGCGCGGAATATATGTTTATCCGGCAACCCGAAATCACACAATGGTTAGAGAAAAAAATGGAATCCTCCCAAAATCATCCGGAATTCTCAGATGATGAACGTCGTCATATTTTTGGGAATTTGAATCATGCCGTTGGGTTTGAGCAATTTATGCACAAAAAATTTGTCGGACAAAAGCGATTTTCCCTTGAAGGTGGTGAAAGCTTAATTCCTGCGCTGGATGCTGTGATAGAAAAAGGTGCAGAATTGGGAGTTGAAGAATTTGTCATCGGAATGTCGCATCGCGGAAGGCTAAATGTACTCAGTAATATTATGCGAAAAGATTACCGCGCAATATTTGAAGAATTTACTGCTAAAAAGTACGAAACAGGGACACTGCTTGGCGATGTCAAATATCATCTTGGTTACAGTAATAAAATTTCTACACATATTAATAAAAAGGTTGAGCTTCATTTATTGCCCAATCCTTCTCATCTTGAGCTTGTTGGGTCGATAGTTGAGGGCGTTTCTCGTGCGAAAATTGAAAAAAAATTGGGCAATGATGAAAATAAGCTTGTCCCTATTATTATTCACGGCGATGCAGCAATCTCAGGGCAAGGTGTGGTATATGAAACGGTTCAAATGTCACAATTAGACGGATATCGCACTGGAGGAACAATCCATCTTGTGGTCAATAATCAAATCGGATTTACCACTAATTATCTTGACGGACGCTCCAGTACCTATTCTACTGATGTAGCAAAAGTTATTAAAGCACCGATTTTTCATGTGAATGGGGATGACCCCGAGTCTTTGATTTATGTCATTAAGCTGGCAATGGAATACCGACAAATTTTTCATGGCGATGTGTTTATCGATATTCTCGGATATCGTAAATATGGACACAATGAAGGTGATGAACCCCGTTTCACTCAGCCGGTTTTGTATGATGCGATTTCGAAACATCCTTCTGTTCGTGAACTATATGCTGAAAAATTGAAGCAAAAAGACATCATGAAAGCGGATGAAATAAGTCAGGAAATCGATGCATTTCAGCAGCAGTTAGATGATGAATTGACTGAGGCAAAAAAGATAGATGCTGCACAAATACACGAATTTTTGCCGGCAGTTTGGGATGCCTTCAGTGCACAACATTCGCCTAAACTGTCAAAAAAAACAATCCAAAATCTGACCACTACCTTAACCACATTGCCAGATGATAAGCCATTTTTACGAAAAGTAGAAAAATTGGTAAGTCAGCGCAAAGCTATGGTTCAGGAAAATAAGATTGACTGGGGGATGGCGGAATTATTGGCTTATGCCAGTTTGGTGAAAGAAAATTATCCGATTCGTTTGTCTGGACAGGACTCTGTGCGCGGAACCTTTTCACACCGACATACTGCGTTTTATATTCAAAATTCCCGCGAATCTTATAATCCATTGAAACATGTGGCTGAAAATCAGGCGCCATTCAATGTGTATAACTCGCCTTTGAGTGAACTTGCCGTGCTTGGTTTTGAATACGGATACGCTTTGGCTAGTCCGAAAGCACTCACCATTTGGGAGGCTCAATTTGGCGATTTTTCTAACATGGCACAACCTATTTACGACCAGTATATCAGTTCTGCTCAGGCAAAATGGGGGCTGCATAATGGTTTGGTTTTGTTTTTGCCTCATGGATATGAAGGTCAGGGGCCCGAACACTCCAGTGCCCGAATTGAGCGATATTTGGAGTTGGCAGTGAATGATAATGTGCAAATTGTTTATCCAACACGCCCAGATCAAATTTTTCATGCTTTGAGAGAACATGTGTATCAGGATTTTCAGCATCCAATGATCGTGTTTACCCCGAAAAGTTTATTGCGTCATCCGAAGGCAGTTTGTACTATGGAGGATTTAACCAATGGCAAATTTGAGCCCTTGATTGATAGAGATAATCCTAAGCCCGAAGCAGTTACTGAATTGGTTATCACAACAGGGAAATTGTATTATCAGGTGATGCAGAAAAGAGATGAAATGGATGCCAAACATATTGCCGTCGTCAGTTTGGAGCGGATTTATCCGTTCCCGAAAAAGACATTTTCTAAATTGTTGAAAAAATATCAACATGCGAAACTTCGTGTTTTTGCTCAGGATGAGCCGGCAAACATGGGCGTTTATAAATCTATTTGCAGATATCTTGGTGATTTGGAGTTTGAACTGGTTGCACGTCCTGAAAGTGCAAGTCCGGCACCGGGTTTACACGAACAACATTTAAGGCAGGAAGGGAAAATATTAGACAAAATATTTCGTCAATGCGATTGTGAATCGAATTTAAAACTTTGCGACATGCACTGTGTTAATTATCAAAAAGCTAAATCATGATAGTAGAAATTAAAATACCGAGTCCCGGAGAATCGATATCTGAAGTGGAAATTGCTGAATGGCTTGTTTCTGATGGAGATGTAGTGGAGAAAAATCAGGAAATTGCGGAAATCGAATCAGAAAAAGCGACATTAAGTTTGGTTGCTGATGAAACCGGGAAAATCAGTATAAAACAGACTGCACATGAACCCATAGCAGTAGGAGATGTAGCTTGCACAATTGACACATCGGTTCAACCAGAAAAAACAGAAGCTCCGAATGAAGGCGCGCAGCCTGAAGCGGAAAAGGAGGAAGCCGGGCAATCAGAAATACAGGAAGAAAACTCGGAAATTGACGTAGAGACTGAATCGAAACAGGACTCAAAGCAGGACGATAAAGTGAAAATTACTCCGGTCGCAAAAAAACTCATGCAAGCAGAAAATCTGAATATTAAGGATGTGCTTAACGGATTGCGGAAAATCACCAAACAAGATGTGGAATCGGTATTAAACACGCCGGAAGAAACCATAAATGATGAAGCTCGTCACAAGGAGCGTGAACGCATGAGCAGTCTGCGCCGGAAAGTCAGTGAGCGATTGGTTGCCGTGAAAAACGAAACTGCTATGCTGACAACCTTCAATGAGGTGGATATGAGTGAAATAATGCGTATCCGTAGCGAAAATAAAGCCGCTTTCATTGAAAAATACGGAGTGAAACTCGGAATGATGTCCTTTTTTACTCGTGCTACTGCAATTGCTCTACGCGAGTTTCCTCAAGTCAATGCCTATATTGATGGCGATGAATTTGTGAAACACAATTATGCCGATATCGGAATTGCAGTGCAAACTCCTAAAGGGCTTATGGTTCCTGTTGTTCGCAGTGCAGATAAGTTGTCAATTCCGCAATTGGAATTGACAATTCAGGAACTTGCAGGAAAAGCAAGAAATAAAAAAATATCTTTGGATGAACTTAGCGGTGGTACTTTTAGTATCACTAATGGAGGCGTATTTGGTTCTATGCTTTCAACACCAATCTTAAATCCTCCGCAATCTGCTATTTTGGGAATGCATAATATTTTGGAGCGTCCTGTTGCCGTCAACGGGAAAGTGGAAATTCGCCCAATGATGTATTTGGCTTTGTCTTACGACCATCGAATAATTGACGGGAATGAATCGGTCGGATTTTTACTGAAGATTAAGGAACTTATTGAGCATCCCGAGCGAATGTTGTGGTTTGGAAAATCTTCTGAACAGCAGTTGTTGGGATTATAGCTCTTTTTGGGTTTCGGTGAGATATCTCAACCCGACTGTTGATTTAACCCGGAAAATTCATTGAATTCCCTTAATAAAAAAATGGGCTGCAGTAAGTTAAAGTATTTAGCAACAGTACTTTATGTTATGCCACTTTAAAATCAAAAACTCCGGGATCCCCGATTTTCGGGAGTAAATAATGCCGATGTAGAATCAAAGCTGATACAAGAAATAATACCGATTACACAAATAATATAGTACAATTTCGTTTCACATCATTGTACTATTTATTTGTAGTATCGGCATTATACACTAAGTTCATTGGAATATTCATTAACCTGCATTATTCATGGAATTCCCTTTGTGCAGATTTGAATCATCTAAACCCCCAGTCATATTTTTATATTTCAAGGGTTTAGATGGTTTGAAGATGTGCAAATACGCTTAATTTTGCGATGAATAATGCAGGTTAGTTCAAATTAGTATAGAAT
>CAYOUD010000185.1:0-4655 GCA_964407055.1 uncultured Bacteroidales bacterium
TTACTCCCGAAAATCGGGGATACCGGAGTTTTTGATTTTAAAGTGTCATAACATATAGTACTATTGGTTTATGTTTTAACTTACTGCAACCCATTTTCTATTAACTCAAATCTGCACAAAGGGAATTGCATGAATTTTCCGGGTTAAGTAGTGTTTGTGTTTGTAGCCGATGCCTTCGGTTTTCAGTGCCGGCTCATATCTCAGGAAAAGCTACAACTTCAAATATTTTCCTGTCCAAGATGCTTTGCACTTCACTAAACCCTCAGGCACCCCGGCAAAAACAAGATTTCCGCCGTCTTTACCCCCTTCAGGACCTAAATCAATCACCCAATCAGCTGATTTAATAACTTCTGTATTATGCTCGACAATAACAATGCTATGTCCTCGATTTCTCAATTGATTCAGTGATGACAGCAATTTATTGATATCATGAAAATGCAAGCCAGTTGTCGGTTCATCAAATACAAACATTGACGGTTCTGCTTTTTCTTTACTTAAATAAAATGCAAGCTTAATGCGTTGACTTTCTCCCCCACTCAATGTATTTGAAGGCTGTCCCATTTTCAGATAGCCTAATCCCACATCCTGATAATTTTTCAGTAATCGACCAATTTTCTTCTCATAATTTCCGTTTCCTTCTCCGAAAAATTTCACCGCTTCATTAATGGTCATTTCAAGCAAATCATAAATTGATTTTTTCCGAAATTTCACATCCAAGATTTCTTCCTTAAAGCGCTGGCCTTTACATGTTTCACACGTAAGATAAACATCTGCCATAAACTGCATTTCCACTTTTATTTGTCCTTCACCTTTGCAAGTTTCACAGCGTCCGCCATCCACATTAAAAGAAAAATATGAAGCACGATATTTTCGCTGTTTCGCTAAAGGCTGATCAGCATACAAATTCCTGATTTCATCCCATGCTTTAATGTAAGTAACTGGATTTGAGCGGGACGATTTCCCGATTGGATTCTGATCGACATACTGAATATCCTTAATCATACTAAAATCTCCGTCACAAGCTTTAAAACGCCCGGGTTTTGCAGAATAATCACCTAGCTCTCGCCGAATTGCAGGAGTCATAATATCCCGCACAAAAGTTGATTTCCCCGAACCGCTTACTCCGCTCACAACAACCATTACGCCAAGCGGAACTTCAAGCATCTCAATATTTAGATTATGCTGTCGCAATCCTTCAAAACGCAAAGCATGTTTCCAGGCTATCCGCTTTTCAGGGATTGGAATGCTTCTTTCACCGGACAAATAACTGCCCGTTAAAGAATCCGTTTGTGTCAATATTTCGCGGAGTGTCCCATTGAATAAAATCTCACCACCCAAATATCCGGCACCCGGTCCAATATCAATAATACGATCAGATTCACGAATTACAAGCTCTTCATGTTCAACCACAATGACTGTATTTTCCAAATCACGCAAATTTTTCAGAACTTTAATCAACAGATGCGTATCGCGTGGATGCAAACCAACTGATGGCTCATCCAAAATGTACAGTGAACCAACTAAAGAGCTCCCTAGGGAGGTTACCAGATTAATTCGCTGGGTTTCGCCTCCAGAAAGCGTTGCAGCACGGCGGTTCAATGTCAAATAACTTAACCCAACATTTTGCATAAATTGCAATCTTGATCGTACTTCCAACAAAATACGGTCAGCAATTTTTGCATCATACTCATCTAAAACCAGCGATGAAAAATGCAACTCCAATTCATTCACCGGCATTTCCACCAAATCCGACAAACTAAAGCCACTGATTTTCACATAATCGGCTTCGTTCTTCAATCGTCGTCCTTTACAAACAGGGCAAACAGTTTTCCCTCGATAGCGCGACAACATCACACGGTACTGAATTTTATATTGTTTTTTCTCAAGATGCACAAAGAAATCATGTATCCCGTGAAAATGAGGAGATCCGTCCCAAAGCAAGGATTTTTGTGCTTCGGTTAAATCCATATACGGTCTGTGTACTGGAAAATCAACATGAGCCGCATTCATAATAAATTGATCTTTCCACTTACTCATTTTTTCTCCTCGCCACGGCATAACCCCATTATCGTAAACAGAAAGGCTCTGATCGGGAATTGCCAAATCCTCATCAACACCAATCACACTACCATAACCTTCGCACTTAGGGCAAGCACCAACCGGGGAATTAAATGAAAACATATTTTGATTAGGCTCTTCAAACACCATCCCATTTTCCTCAAACCTTGATGTAAACAAACGATGTGAATATATTCCATCAAGTTCTGTAACAATCAAACAATGGTCATTTCCAGCATTGAAAGCCTGCTCTGCAGATTCCCGCAAACGGCTCTGATTTTCTTCCGTTTGTTTGTTTTTCAATCTATCCAAAACAACACAAATGGATTTCCCCGTTACTTTTGACAAATCCAATGTATCAATTTTCTTAATTTCATCCGCATACCAAACCCGATTAAAACCTTGCTGCGTAAGACTTTCAATCCAGTTCTCCTGCCTATCACCATCAATATCCCAAGAATAGCAAATATAAACCTTCGTCTGTTCCGAAAATTCTGAAAGGTATTCCTCAATATCATTCACATCCTGTCGTTTAATCAAATTTCCAGTGATGGGAGAATACGTTTTACCAATATGGGAATACAATAATTTCAAATACTCGTAAATTTCAGTCATGGTACCAACTGTTGAACGTGGAGAACGCCCGGAAACTTTTTGCTGAATAGCAATTGCAGGCGGCAAACCACTAATTTTTTCAACATCCGGCTTTGCCATACGCCCGAAAAACTGACGCGCATAAGATGATAAACTTTCAATATACCTGCGCTGTCCTTCCGCAAACAAGGTATCAAAGACTAAAGATGACTTCCCGGAACCACTCAAACCTGTCACCACAACCAACTCATTATGAGGAATATTAACCGAAACATTCTTAAGGTTATGTACCTTTGCGCCCTTTACTTGTATTTCCAATCCTTCTGCCATAATTTTGGTACGATATTTGATAAACTATAATTCGTTATTTGATGTTTTTGTTAAAATTGTGTTACAAAGATGCACAATTCATAAATATTTTTTATGTTTGTGACAGAATAAATGAACAAAACGTTTAATAAATAGTTTAATCATTACAAAAGAAAGGAGTGCCTATAGAGTATATTTTACGCTTTTAATCATAAATTAAGAACATATGGATATTAGCAAGTTAAAAGACCAGGAGCTTGTAAATCGTTTTGTTAAAGGCGAAAAGTATTGTATGCAGGAACTCATTAATCGTCACAAAGACAGAGTTTACACTTACATTTTGTTGATTGTTAAAAACAATGAGGTTGCAGATGATTTGTTTCAGGATACCTTTATCAAGGTAATCCAATCCTTGAAAAAACGCAAATACAAAGATGAAGGTCGATTTGTTTCGTGGGTGATGCGTATTGCACATAATCTTACCATTGATTATTTCCGCAAAAACAAAAATCAAAACACCTATTCGAACGATCAGGGTGAGTATGATATGTTTAATAATGCGAAGTTTTCAGACAGTACGATTGAGGACAACATGATATCAGATCAGACAACTCGTGACGTACGATTTTTGATTGACAAGCTTCCGAAAGAACAGAAACAAGTGGTTTTAATGCGTCATTATGGAAACATGAGCTTTAAAGAAATTGCAGAACAAACTGGAGTTTCAATTAACACAGCACTTGGCAGAATGCGTTATGCATTAATTAATATGCGAAAATTCGCCGAAGAACATAATATGCAATTGGCAAATTATTAGTAGTTTCGCAAAAAATCGAATTATGAAAAAGCTATTGATTGTCTTGTTTTTGTTTGCTCCCTGGGGACTAATTGCACAAGAAACCCCTGATGATATACTGGAACCTTTTTTCAATGCATTTCAGGAAGATCCTGACAATGCAATTGATTATCTTTTCAGTACAAATCCCTACATCGAACAAAATCAACAAGGCATAGAGCGGCTAAAAGAACGATTTAATACCAGTCGCAAACTTTTGGGAAATTATTATGGCGAAGAAGTTATGAAAATTCAGACTGCCGGTAATTCATTCATCCGTTATATCTATATGTTAAAATACGATCGGCAGCCTGTAAAACTCGAAATATTACTGTACAAACCAAATGACACCTGGCTACTATATACCATGCAATTCCGCGATAATATTTACGAGGATTTTGAGGATGTAGCCACGGATAAATTTTAAGGTGCAAGAAAAAAGCATCCAATGGCAAACAGTGGTTTATTTTGAGATTTAAGATTTCCTCCAACAGATTTCTCAGTCGTACCTCCTTCGAAAATGACAGCTGCACCTTGCAGGGCTAGGGAAAAAGCCGATGAAGCATAGAACACTAAATCCGGCATTTCCCATCATCCAAATCGTGAAATCTGAGTTAAGCGATCCATATTCAAAATTTCTATTTCTTTTCCTGATATCCGTATGAGTTTATCTTTCCGGAATTCTGCTAATGCCCTGATGATATTTTCAGTACTAACACCTGCATATTCAGCTATCTCTTTACGAGTTACCGGCAAATCAAAAACCTCAGATTTAAAAATATAATTGGCAAATTTTAACAAAATATAACCCGGAAAATTCATGCCATTCCCTTTGTGCAGATTTGAATCATCTAAACCC
>CAYOUD010000186.1:0-4612 GCA_964407055.1 uncultured Bacteroidales bacterium
GGAATTCGATGATATCCCGCCATTGCATCAATTTCTTGATTAAACAATACTTTTCCCTCAAGCGAGACAAATTGCAACCGTAATTTATCATTTGTATCCAATTGAATATGTAGAACCATGTTCCCAGACGTCGGATTCGGAGCCAATTCACATTGTGCAAAATGCAAAATTTCAGGAACAGAAACCACATTCATCGCATAGGACAATTTCCATCCTCCTGCAACCTCTCCCCAATCGGTATCAAAGGTTACCGAAACATCGTCAGAATAAATATCAAAACTTTCGGGAATTATATTTCCGCTTAAACTCGCAATCGTTGTATTAGACGAACGGTCTGTAATGCGGAGATAATCGCCATCAGCAATGTCCATTTCCAAAATCTCAATGCGAATATTTTCAGCGCCATCAGGTTGGATAAACCAATTGCAATAAGTATTTTGCTGATACGGATACGAATTACTGCCATCCGACAGAATTTCTGTACTATCGGTCACTGTTTCAATCACCGCACAGAATTTTGGTTTAATTGCATGATATGATAACATCCAGCCATCAGCAGTTTCGGCACCAGCAGAAACAAATCGCACAAAAACAGAAGGCGATGTACTTTCAAAACTTTGCTCAGCATTTTCTCCGGTAAAACTTACCAGCACATCAGCACTTTCATCCAAACCATCAAAAATTATTAATTCATCATCGAGTGCCAACTGACACTTGATTAGTTCAAACTCAATATAACTTACGGTATCATCAGGCTGTATCAACCATTCGCAGGTGGTTCCTCCGATATAATCATACATAGGACCACTGCCATCCTCAACACAGCCCTGCAAATTAGTCAGCAATTTCTGTCCGTCACAATAACTCGGATAATCTCCGTCGGGCGTTGCATAGGCAATGGCTTCATGAAGCAAAGTAAAATCAGAACCGGAAGGTGTCAAGGAATTCAAATTAAAATATCCGTCTGATGAACCACCCCATCCCCAATTAAAATGAAAATAGGTTGAATCCTCGTAGCCGTCAGCAATAAAAGCATGTCCCATTTGAAAAATTGTATCTGACCAACCCGCATAATATACAGGAATGCCTTGGTTCAGGTGGTCAATTACCATGCCCGCCCAATCAAATGTTTCATCTAAACTATCGCGGAAAAAATATTGAGTCGAATCAGCATATCCAAAATATGTACTTAAAGTGAATGCTCCTTTATGATTTGTCATACCGGAACCACTCGGCCCATATTGCATATCCACCGAAACGCCAATGTGATATAAAAAATCAGCAACATCTGCATTGTAAGTCTCCAAATTGGTTCCCATTGCATCCCAATTATAATACTGCTCAGAAAAATAGCATTCCAAAAATCCATACGTTGGGTCAGTATAGGAATAATAGCCCTCTCCCTGTTGGGGATACCGGAAGTAATTCATTAATTGACCAATTGCAGTTGCAACACATCCTGTTAATGCGTGTTTATCCAGACCTGACGGGTCGTCGGGACAAGCACTATTGTAATATTTCCCCTGATTCCATTGAGTGTGCAGCATTGGATCAACGCCGGCTTCTTTATTTGTACGAAATAATTCCGGTGCATGATGAAATCGCTCCCATGCCTGTGTTATGGGATCATCTGCATCCAAAGCATGCTCACGAACAGACTCAATTTGATGAACAACATTTTGAATCCAAACTTCAAATCCATATGGCAAATCATCTTTGGGACAATGATTTTCATAAGAATATCCCAAAACGGGGTAAACATTATCCTCAGCCGACAAGAGTAAAAAGCCTCCATTTTCAAAATTAAAAACGAGCACAGCAGGACGCCCTTCGGTATCATAAAAAGCATATGAATCGCTCACTGAAAAAGACTGCTTTGCATTATCTGTATCAGCAGCTAGGCTGTATATAAACCGCTCAGCTTTTTGATGCATCGTCTTGTCCAAGCTTTGACTAAAAAGCGAAAAACTAAAAAGTAAAAGGATGATTGTAATTGAAAAATAACGCATAATTTAGAATTTATTTGAGACCAAAATAATCATTTTTCATCATATTTCCCCTTTTGCGCCACCAATTTCTGGTATTCTCGTGGTGTCATTCCCGCATTTTCTTTAAACACACGATTAAAACTTGCTTTAGAATTAAACCCGCAATCAAAGGCGATGGCGAGTGAAAAATGCAGGATTTGGGCTGGTCAAGGATCGCTAATAAAATTACAATAAAGATACACATTCCCTGCATTGCCTCAAAATAAAATATGAGACATTTTTAATTTGTTTCAATTTTTTATTTTCTGAGACATTTATATAACTCACTGAAAAGGTGGCGCTTTGCCGTTTTTACTCATTTACAAACGAATGTTAAACGAAAGCAATTATTTATTTACCGACTTGGGGATTTACGGTGCTGTATGTTTGCACTGTGCTTTCGAAACAAATAGAAGCAGAAATAAATTTGAAACCTTTAAAATTTAAATGTTATGAATAATTTAAGTAATCGCGTAGTATTAATTGGAAATTTAGGAAACGACCCGCAAGTGCGTCAATTTGAAAATGGAAACGCAATCGCACGTTTTAGTGTTGCAACCACCGAGTTTATTAAAGGGAAAGATGGTGACAGCGAATCAAAAACAACTTGGCATAAAGTTGTGGTATGGAATGGCAAAGCAAAATATGCAGAGAAATACCTGCGTAAAGGAAATAAAGTTGCGCTTGAGGGGAAACTCGACAATCGCAGCTGGGAAGATAAAGACAAAAATCGTCATTACATTACCGAGGTTGTTGCAAATGAGGTCATTTCCTTTTCATGGAATGATTTGGAGGAGAATGACAAATAATGCCAATTGTCAATTAAAATTAAAACTGCGTCTTCGGGCGCAGTTTTTTTATGCCATTATCATTTGTATAAACCGATCCATCCCGACACCTGCTTTTTCCTGAATCACATGCACATCAACAAATTGGCGTGCTGAGATTTCTCCCGGGTCAATCAGAAATTTCCGGCAATTACTGGGAGCAAAATCTATCAATCCGGCAGCTGGATACACATTCAAAGATGTTCCGATAACAAGCAAAATATCAGCCATAGAAATAATTTCAACGGCAGGTTCAATATTCGGAACAGCCTCTCCGAACCATACAATATGAGGCCTAAGCTGAGAGCCCAATTCGCAAATATCCCCAATATTCAATTCAGCGCCATCAATATCGTACACCAAGTCAGGATTTTTCGTACTACGAGTCTTTCGAATTTCACCATGCAAATGTAGAACCTTTGTACTACCGGCACGCTCGTGCAAATCATCCACATTTTGTGTCACAACCTGCACATCAAAATCGCGCTCCAGCGCTGCAATTTTTAAATGTCCTGCATTCGGCTCTGCTTGTAGCACTTTTTCCCGTCTGACATTATAAAACTCCAGCACCAACGCTGGATCACGCATCCAGCCTTCCGGAGTTGCCAAAGCCATGGCGTCATATTTTTCCCACAATCCATCTTTATCACGATAAGTAGCAATACCACTTTCCTGACTCATACCTGCACCAGATAAGACTACTAATTTTTGTTTTCCCATACCGTTATTTTCAAATGACTAAACGAATTTAACACAAATCAGGAATTCCACAAAATCCACAATCCCAAGCTCCATCATTAATTCATGTTCCATCAAGCCTAAAAAATAATTCACCTCCCTTATGCATTATCCCCTACTCATGGCATCTTAATAATAAAGTTTAACCTTTAAAAACTCAATATTATGAAAACTCAAGCAATTCTACTCATCCTCAGTCTCACAATTTTCTCATTCTCTTTCGCGCAAGTGGGCACAATACAGGGAACTGTATATGACAGCGAAAACAACACAATTCCGGGCGCAACTGTCGAGGTTACTTCTGGCATTTCCTATGTAATTGTAGCCAGCGATATTGATGGAGACTTCAAACTAAAACCTCTGGAACCTGGCACTTACACCATCACAATCAAAAGTTTGGGAATGCATACTTTAATCATCAATGGAATTAATGTCAGACCAAATCAAATCAGTTTTGTGGATAAATCAATCCTAAAATCAAATGCTGTTATAATTGACGGGACAGCAGAAGTTATTGGAAACGACGAACGTTTGGTTGACCCCGAAAACACATCCAAAATGCCCGTTAACCGGGATGTCATAAAAAGACTCCCAGGATCCAAAAACCCCGTGGATATTGCGGTCTCGTTAAGCACTGACATTTCTAAAGATGAAAACAACCAAATGATTATTCGCGGCTCTCGTCCGGGTTCCTCCAATGTGTATATTGATGGAGTAAAACTGGAATCCAATGGTGCAGGAGGTGTCCCAAGCCTTGCAATTGGCGACATGGAAATTTACACCGGAGGCGTTCCTGCAAAATACGGAGATTTCACCGGAGGTGTTGTCATCATGCGAACTGCATCGTATTTCGACCTGCTCAATGAACATGAAGCAAAACAAAGACGATTTGAAGAACTTGCAGCCTTTGAAGCGGATCAAGCAGAGCTTGAAACAAAAACTGAAACAAAAGAAGATTAACCCGGAAAATTCATGCCATTCCCTTTGTGCAGATTTGAATTAATAGAAAAATGGGCTGCA
>CAYOUD010000187.1:0-4604 GCA_964407055.1 uncultured Bacteroidales bacterium
TGTCATCTGTGGCTTTTATTCCGCGTCAAACTCCTTTTCATTTTCCGAAATAATCGGAACAGGCTGTGGCTATCCTTCTTTTTTCTCCAAATTTCCTGCGTGTCATTTTGTAGTCGATTCTATTCTAATCCGAAAAATTCATGCCATTCCCTTTGTTTAGATTTGAGTTAATAGAAAAATGGGTTGCAGAAAGTTAAAGCATTAAACAACAGCACCTTATGCTAATATCTAACTATTTGCGGTGAATTTTCCCGGATAAGCTTTTAATCCTTCTTCAAGACATTGCATTGCATTTTCCAAGTCAGATTTGTTCAAAACATAAGCAATCCGCACTTCGTTTTTTCCGAGACCCGGTGTGCTGTAAAAACCTGAGGCAGGAGCCATCATGACAGTTTGTTTTTTATAGTCAAAGCTTTCAAGCATCCATTGTGAAAATTTATCTGCATCATCAACCGGAAGCGAAACAACTGTGTAAAATGCACCTTTTGGCATTGGTGATTTTACGCCTTCCATTTCATTTAGCCGATTTACCATATAGTCACGTCTGGCAATGTACTCATTATAAACTTCTTCGAAATAATCATTGGGTGTATCAATTGCAGCTTCGGAGGCAATTTGACCGAGATATGGTGGGCAAAGTCTTGCCTGTGCAAATTTCAATACAGCTTTGAGGATATCTTTGTTTTTGGTAACAAGACATCCCACCCGAACACCGCACATGCTGTATCTTTTTGAAACAGAGTCCATCATGATAACATGTTCGTCGAGACCAAGATGCATAGCTGAAAAATGGCTATTTCCGTCGTAACAAAATTCACGATATACTTCATCGGAGAAGAGATACAGATCGTGCTTTTTAATAATTTTTGCAAGTGCTTTCAACTCATCTTCCGAGTATAAATAACCGGTTGGATTGTTTGGATTACAAATTACAATTCCTTTGGTTCTTTCGGTAATAAGCGCTTCAAAATCTTCAATTGGGGGAAGTCCAAAATCATTGTCAATAGATGAAGTAACCGGTACAATCTTTACTCCTGTACTGACAGCAAATCCGTTATAATTTGCGTAAAATGGTTCCGGAATAATTACTTCATCGCCCGGATTCACGCATGCCATAAAAGCAAATGTAATTGCTTCTGAACCTCCTGTTGTAATAAGGATTTCATTGTGATCCACAGGGATTTTGATGTTTTGGTAATATCCTGCAAGTTTTTTCCTGTATGATTCATTTCCGGCGGAATGGGTATATGCCCAAACTTTATCATCCAAATTTTTAATTGCATCGAGTGATACCTTTGGCGTTTCAATGTCGGGTTGCCCAATATTTAGGTGATACACTTTTTTACCTTGTCTTTTTGCTTCTTCAGCGTAAGGAACCAAGCGACGGATTGGGGATTCCGGCATTGCCTGTGCTTTTTTAGATATTCCTGGCATAATTTTTTTGTTTTTTTTGTTAAAATTAAACTATTTCCTTTTTGATTTATTGATTTTCAGGTGGTTGTACGTTCCCCTGAATTAGAAGTTTTATTGGCTGATCAGATAAATTAGTGAAAACATAAATTGATTTGCTGAATTTTCCGTAAATGGAAGTGTCATAACTGACTTTAATGCTTCCTTTACGATTTTTTTTCACAGGAGATTTTGTCCAATCCATTGCAGCGCATCCACATTTTACTTTCACATTGGTTAAAATTAGCGCAGTGTCTGAAAAGTTTTTAAATATAAATTCATATTCTGCATTTTCATTATAACTCAATGTTCCGAAATTATGATCATATTGTTTGAAGATAAGTTTTGGCGATTGTCCGATTTGAGCAAAGGACAAACTCCCAAAACAAAGCATCAGTATAATATACAGCCCTAGTTTTTTCATAATTAGGCTGCTAAGTTAAACATTAAAATGGAGAAGTTTTGGGAAAAATTCCTATTCCTCAACATGCTTTTTGCCAAAACAATAAAGATATCCGTCGCGGCAAGCAATGTAAACTTTGCCGTTAAGCATAACCGGTGTTGACTCAAAACTACCTGGATAATGATCGACACGTTCAAAAATGCAAAGGTCATTGTATTTAAAAAGGTGAATACCCTTGTATCCTGCAACAATTATGGAATTTTCTGTCATGATTGGAGTTGATATCCCCGGTCCGGTTTCATATTTGAATGCGACTTGAGGCATGGGATAATAATGTGTATTTAGCGGACCCAATGTGCTGTCTTTTGTGGTAAATTCGTGATCAAGTACATATAAAAAACCGTCAATTCCTTGAACAGCTGCCAGTCCGTTATCTGTTTTGTCAATATAGGCATCGTTTACGCAGGCCGAACCGAGAATTCCGCCATCCCAAAAAGCAAATGGTTTATTTTCCGTCGCGAAATACCAGACAACTGATTCTTCCGGGGATTTTGAAGGGTCAAATTTGAATACTCCGCCTTTGCCCGGTATATATTGTTTTTCGAGTGTTACGATTAAACAGGAGTCGTTTGTTACAACCGGAGTTCCATCCATATCTGCTCCTGTATAAAATTGCCAGTCAACACTGTCGGTTTTGATGTTGTAACCTTTAATCCATCCTGAGCCGGAACACATATAAATTCTATCGCCAAGCTGTGTTGGTGATGCTTCCATAATCACATTGTTGCCGTGTTTGTAGGCATCTTCTTCGGTGTACATTTTTATGAGATCGTGAACTTTGGGTTCAGTTTTTCCGGCTACTTTTGTTCCACAATCAGGTCGGGGATCTGCTATCAGAAAATATCCGTTTTCAAGTGGCAAATAAAAGGTGTCTTGATAAACAATCGGGCTACCATCAATATCACGGCTGTAACATCTGGTTCTTTTTGAATTGTAATACCAAAGCGGTTTTCCTGTTAAATAGGAAATTGCTCGCAAGCTGTGAACCGTCGGGGAGTTAATTGTATTTTGATTTCCTCTTCGGGAACCCTGAAAAATCATAAATCTATCTTTGCCCCAAGTATAGGTGTTTTCCCAGAAAGTGGGGCTGCCCTTTAATATATCATCGTATTGGTAGCGCCATACTTCCTCGCCGGTTTCTGCATTGATTTTGTAAAGATTGTGTGAGTAGGAGGGTTGAACCAGATAATACGAGCTGTCTTCTCGAATGACAACAGGTTGTCCTGTCCATCCTGCGCCATACCAAAGCATAAAGTCATACGGTTTTCTGGGATTTTGGGTTTTTCCGCTTCCAAGATCAAATTTCCAAATGATATCTAAGTAATCAGGAGCCTCGTTCCCGTAGTAATTTCTGTGATAATTTCCCAGATAGGTTGTATTAATTGCTTCTATGTCAGGTGTTGGAATGCTGTGAGTTGGTTTTGCTTCTTGTGAAAAAACTAGGGATGAAAGCAAAATGACAGAAAGTACACAGAGGAGGTTTTTAATCATATGCTTATTAATCGAAAGATTTTCCTGGGATTTTCGAAATGCTTATCAACTCATCGTACTGATCCGGTGTGACATCTAAAATATAATACAGCGGATTAATTGTACTCCCGTTTTTTCTGATTTCATAGTGGAGGTGAGGTCCAGTTGATAATCCGGTGTTTCCAACAGTTCCTAATTGCTGACCTCTTTCAATGCGCTGTCCTTTTTTTACATCAATTGTATTTAAATGGGCGTAGCGAGTTTTAAGTCCGTCGTATCCGTGGTCAATAATCACTAAGTTTCCATATCCTCTGCGTGAGCGATTGTTGTCAACCCGTATCACTTTTCCGTCTCCTGCTGCAAATACCGGGGTCCCCGTTGGTGCAGTTAAGTCAATCCCATCATGCATACGGTAAATTCGAAGAATGGGATGAAGCCGCATTCCATAATAAGAGCCGATTCGTGTTAAATCTTCATTGTGAATCGGTTGAATAATTGGCAAGGCATTTAAACGGTTCTCACTATTTTTCAATACCTCAGAAAGCTCATAGTAAGAGGATTTTTGAATGTTTAATTTCTTATTAAGCTTGTCAAGCCGTTGCGCAACATCCATTACCAGTCCTGAACTTTCGTGTCCTTTTAATTTTATATAACGATTTGCTCCCCCATATCCTGAGTTTCTTACCTTGATAGGGATACTATCCATCTGATAAATTACACGATATAATTCATTATCTTGTTGCGCCAATTTATTCATTTGGGCATCAAAATTGTCTAAACGTTGTTTTATTTGAGATAAATTCGTAGATAAAAATTCGTTTTCTGATTTTAATCGTTGTTTCTCGGGAGTGTCAAAGTGTTTATCGTAGATATAAGTAAATGCGGCTGCAAAGATTATTAAGCTGATGAAATAAGGGGTTAGTTTTGCTAACACTTGTTTGAACCCGCGATTAATTTCTTCGTATTGTAAAGTTTTAGAATTAAACCTGTATTTTTTCAATGTCATGCTTTTCTTCTTTATAACCTAATGCCTAAATCTGAACTTGCTATGCAAAAATAGTGAAACTTTTATTGCATGCAAATTTTTGGAAAAGTTTTTAACATAATTAGTAACAATGGAAAGTTAATAATATAGCAATTGCTGAAATTCAGGGAAAATTTCACATGCTTAACCCGGAAAATTCATGCCATTCCCTTTGTGCAGATTTGAATCATCTAAACC
>CAYOUD010000188.1:0-4523 GCA_964407055.1 uncultured Bacteroidales bacterium
AGCAAGGCATTGTAAGAATATCCTACAAAACAGAACGAGATAAAAAACACAACTTTTTTACGGATTATAATGGATCAAAATTCATTCGTGATTTGTTAGTTGAATCTACGACTTTCAAACTAAAGAAACAGAATTATGTATATTGATATTTTATGGTTAAATTTACAAATATGAAAGGTGGATTTAAAAATAATTCATAATTTTGCACAGAGAATATATTAATTAAATAGTGGTAATTCAAAATGCATTTGCAAATGAGAAAACTTTACACCCCTTTACTGTTTATTTTAATAATAAATTTTGTGAATGTGACTGTTGCGCAGGAATACCGGATTTTTGGAACAGTGACTGATTCCGAATTAAACACTCCGCTTTTCGGCACAAATGTTATGCTGGATAATGGCTCTGGCGCTGCAACTGGTTTTGATGGGGAGTATTCTATCGATGTTTCTGCTGGAAAATATGAAATGACTTTTTCATTTGTCGGTTATAAGTCAATTACCAAAGAAGTCGAAGTTACTGACGGTAATTTGCGTGTAAACGCGAGTTTAAATCCCGTTGTTTTGGATGAGGTCACAGTGGTTGCTGATATTGCAAAATTTCGGGAAACACCTGTCGCTTTTTCATCCATTAGACCGCAAAAGATTGAAGAAGAACTTGGGCAACAAGATTTGCCAATGCTTTTAAATACAACACCTGGTGCCTATGCAACTCAGCAAGGAGGTGGTGATGGCGATGCGCGTATTACCATTCGTGGATTTTCACAACGAAATATTGCCATAATGATTGATGGTGTTCCGGTTAACGATATGGAAAACGGATGGGTGTACTGGTCAAACTGGTTCGGGTTGGACAATGTGACAAGAAATATTCAGATTCAGAGAGGACTGGCAGCATCTAAATTAGCACTCCCCTCGGTCGGTGGGACAATGAATATCATCACCAAAGGAATTGACAGCCGTCAATCAGCTTCTGTCAGACAAGAAATTGGCTCAGACATGTATCTCAGGACATCACTCATGTATAATTCTGGTGATTTGGGAAATGGTTGGGGTTTCACAACAGCAGCTTCGTACAAACAACGTGACGGATGGGTTGATCAAACTTGGTCAAGAGCAGGGTTCTATTATCTAAAAGTGCAAAAACGGACAAGCAATCACCTCATCTCCTTTGATGCAATGGGTGCTCCACAAGAGCATGCACAGCGTAAATACAAGCGGGAAATTGACCGGTATAACTCTGAATATGCAGAAAGCCTGGGAATGAATACAGAGGACTATATTACGGATGTTGGCGATACTGTTCCTCGCACAAACATGAATAATGGGCTGAGATATAATCCTTTCTGTGGTTATCTTCAGCGTTGGACAATTGATGGTAATGAAGACACCATACCAGGCGACCGTGAAATGCTTTCTGAAAAAGTCAATTACTATCACAAACCTATGTTTACATTGCGTGATTTCTGGACAGTTAATGATAATTTGTACATCTCAAATATTGCGTATTTGTCAATTGGCAGAGGTGGCGGAACCGGTCTCGACTCTCAGTCAGGTGTTGCATTTGATGAGAATGGACAAATGAATTTTCAGCGCATTTATGATATGAACAGAGTAACACGTTGGGGTGATTTCCTGGATGGATTCCCCGAAGGTTATGAGGCAGGTAATTATCTGAGAAGTTCAAAAAATGAACATTTCTGGTATGGTTTATTGTCTACTGTAAATTATAGCATTAGCGAAAAACTTGAACTTTCTACCGGTATTGATTTGCGTTCCTATCGCGGAGCACATTACAATGAAATTGAAGACTTGCTGGGTGGAGATTATGCCATCGAAACAACTGATAGAACCAACACTACCAAATTTTTGTCTGAAGGCGATATTGTTGGATACCACAACGACGGACTCGTAAACTGGGGTGGTGTTTTCTCTCAATTGAAATACAAAGCCGGACGTTCATCCATGTTTGTTAATCTGACAGGTTCATACTCGGGTTACAAGCGTATCGATTATTTCAAAAAGAAAGATTTGGTTTTTGAGGATACCATCATGCATCAGGCTGTTGGTTATTCTTTTGATGGCTTAGTAGATGCTGTGGGTGCACCCGATACCATTTACTACGATGGGGAAGCTTATACCATAAATTCTGATAATGCACGATATGCTGAAACCGATTGGCATTGGCTGCCTGGATTCACTGCCAAGGCTGGTTATAATTTCAATATCAATGAGCATTTGAATGCCTTTACCAATTTAGGTTTTATGAGCAATGCGCCACGATTCAACAATATTTACGATTACGATAACAATCTGTACGAATCCATTGAAAACGAGCGTGTGAAAGCCGCAGAACTTGGCGTAGCCTATTTGAGTCCTTCATTCTCTGCAAAATTAAATGGCTATTACACCATCTGGGAAAACAAACCTTCCTCAGGATTCTCCTACGAATACAGAGATCCTGTTACTGATTTAGTGCAAATTTATTATGTAAACATCAATGGCATGGATGCTGTCCATAAAGGTGTTGAGTTCGATCTTATTTATAAATTCTCTGATAAACTCGACTTGCAAGGACTTGTTTCATTTGGCGATTGGCGTTGGGCATCTGAAGATTCTGTAGATGTGTACGATAAGGATCAGCAATATGTAGAAACCATTTTTTACAATGCCGAAGACATTATGGTCGGAGATGCTGCTCAAACACAATTTGCCGGAAGCCTTCGTTTTGAGCCAATAAAGAACATGTATTTTAAAGCAACCTACCGATATTTTATGAGGCATTATGCTGACTTTAATCCATTAGATCTTGACCCAGTGAAAAAACCGGCAAACTTTGACGAAAATGGGCTCCCAAGACAATCCTGGGAATTACCGGATTATGGCCTGCTTGATATCCATGCAGGTTATGGTCGTAAAGTAGGTAAAGTTTATGTGAATTTCAGTCTTGGTATATTGAATGCTTTGGACGAAATGTACATCTCTGATGCCACCAACAACGATTCATACAATGAATATTATTATTCTGATTTTGATGCCAAATCTGCATCTGTCTTTTTTGGCATGGGAAGGCGTTATAATGTATCTTTGAAAGTAACTTTTTAATCACTTAAAATATAATAAAAATGAAAACAATTCTACTAAGTTTGGCTGTGTTATTCGCTCTTGGCCTCAGCGCGCAGACTCCTGCGACCATTTATGAAATTCAGGGACAGGCTGAAGCTTCTCCTCTGGAAAATCAAATTGTAACAACTTCCGGAGTTGTTACATCATTAATCCGCGACTTTGGTTTCTTCCTTCAGGATGGAGACGGTCCTTGGAGCGGTGTTTATGTGTATTATGATGATGCTGATTTTCATGCTACTTTAAACCGTGGTGATGAAGTCGAAATCACAGGCAAAGTGTCTGAGTATTATGGGAAAACAGAGATTTCTGAACTTGTTTCTGCAGCAGTTGTCTCAACCGGAAATGCAGTTCCAACTCCAATCAATTTGTCAACTTCTAACGTACCTGAAGAACAATACGAAGGTGTTTTAGTTAGCGTTTCCAATGCGGTTGTTACTGATACAACACTGGGTTACGGTGAAATCCTCGTGAATGATGGTTCTGGCGCTTGCCGTGTGGATGATAAATTGTACAGCTATTGGAATGATATGACTCCTTATCCTGATACAACTTATCAGTTAACAGGTATTGTGGACTATGCTTACGATACATACAAAATTCTTCCGCGTGATGCTTCAGATTTTGTAAAAGCACTTGCAGGTGTTGAGAATAACAACATTACCGGCTTAGAGGTTTATCCAAATCCAGTAAGCAATGGGAGTGTGTATCTGAATGCTGATAACCGTCTGCACTCAATTACTGTCTTTAACATGATTGGACAGGCTGTTTATCGTGAAGCAGAATTGAACAGCACTCAGGTTTCTATCAATCTGAACATACTCAATGATGGTGTTTATCTTCTGCGTATCGAAACCATAGAAGGTGAAACTGCAACTCGCAGAATTATGATTGACTAATTGCTTTTGAATGACTAGTCCTAAATAACCGTTACAGGTTTTACGGATTAAAAATATAACATTTAAGTGAGAATGAAATTATTTCATTCTCACTTTTTTTAAGATCTCTTTTTTACCTTAGATTGTTTGTGCATTTGACTTGGTATCAACATGTAACATGAGATGTTCTAATTGCTTCTTTTGCTTCTCTAACAAGCGAACCTTTTGCTCTAATTCCATAAGCCTTTGTTCTGTAGTCTTTGGCATATTTTTAGGGTTTTGATGATCCCAGTCAAAGTTGCCATATTTTCGCAACCATGTCAATACGGTAGCATGTCCTTGTATTCCATACTTTAATTGTGCCCCTCTGTGACTTAACTTCTCTGACTACTTGCAATTTAAAGGTGTAAGAGTAGTCCTTTTGGGTTCGCTTAACATACTTAACCCGAAAAATTCACCGCAAATAGGTAGATGTTAATACCGATTGTGAATCAAAATTGCCGATACAATTCATTTTATTTCT
>CAYOUD010000189.1:0-4355 GCA_964407055.1 uncultured Bacteroidales bacterium
TAATACTGGAATTTGAATTTGGCACAAACTGGTCGAATTATGCATGGTTTGTAGGAGATATTTTCGGTGCTCCACTTGCGATTGAAGGTATTATGGCATTCTTTATGGAATCAACCTTCATTGCCGTAATGTTCTTCGGATGGAATAAAGTGAGTAAAAAATTCCACTTAACAGCCACCTGGCTAACGGCACTGGGAGCCAATCTGTCGGCCTTATGGATACTGGTTGCCAATGGATGGATGCAATTCCCCGTTGGCATGGAATTCAATCCGGATACTGCCAGAAATGAAATGGTCAATTTCTGGGAGGTCTTCCTATCACCTGTGGCTGTCAATAAGTTTTTACACACCATTACCAGCGGCTATGTGCTTGCATCCATTTTTGTAATTGGTGTCAGCTCATGGTTTTTGCTAAAAAAACGAGAACAACTGATGGCAAAACGGAGCATCATTATTGCATCGGTTTTTGGATTTATCTCCATACTCGCTGTCATTTTCACAGGACATGGCTCAGCTCAGGAAGTTGCTGAAAAACAACCAATGAAGCTTGCTGCAATGGAAGGGCTTTACACCGGAAAAGAAGGTGCTGAGCTGATTGCAATCGGCTTGCTCAATCATCAAAAAGAAATCAATGACGGAACAGAACCTATAAAAATGAAAATTGCATTCCCAAAAATGCTTTCATGGTTGAGTTTTAATGATACAGAAGCCTTTGTTGCGGGAATTGAAGACATTGTGAACGGAAATCCAGAAAGAGGAATTCTTTCCGCCGAAGAGCGCATGCGTAAAGGAGACTCAGCTGTTTGGGCACTTGCAAATTACAAGAAAGCGCAAAAATCCGGCGATGAAGAAACAGCGGCAGAATATCTCGCACTTTTCCGTGAAAATGAAGGCCATTTCGGATACGGATACATTGAAAAAGCTGAAGAGCTGGTGCCAAACGTGCCGCTCACATTTTACAGCTTCCATTATATGGTTGCAACCGGATTTCTGTATATTTTATTATTTATGATTTTCCTTTGGCTCGCCTTAAAAAATAAAATTGAAACCTTCAAATGGCGAAAACCGCTGTTTATTTTCGGAATCATAGCAATCCCAATGGTATTCGTCACAAGTGAAGCCGGTTGGATTGTTGTTGAAGTCGGACGACAACCTTGGGTGGTACAAGATTTGATGCCAGTTTCAGCGGCTGTCACAAACATTTCAGCAAATTCAGTTCAATTAACATTTTGGATTTTTGCTGTGATTTTCACTGGACTCTTAATTGCTGAATTAAGCATTATGACTAAACAAATTAAAAAAGGACCACAAAAAACGAAGGAGGACTAATTATGATAACTGCAGCTATAACACATCTTGCTTTACAGCAGTATTGGTGGGTAATCATTTCTCTGCTTGCCGGACTACTTGTTTTCCTGCTCTTTGTTCAAGGAGGCCAATCCCTAATTTTTGGAATGACCAAAGATGCTACTGAACGCACCATGATGCTCAACACGATGGGCCGAAAATGGGAATTCACCTTTACAACCCTTGTTACCTTTGGAGGGGCATTTTTTGCATCCTTCCCCCTATTCTATGCTACCAGCTTCGGAGGTGCATATTGGGCGTGGATTGCGCTACTTTTATCCTTCACAATTCAAGCATTTTCTTACGAATATCGCACGAAACAGGGGAATATTTACGGAAAACGTTTTTTTGAATCTCTGTTGTGGATTAACGGAATGCTTGGGCCCTTTCTGCTCGGAGTTATTGTTGCAACCATGTTTACCGGTTCTCCATTTGTTATCGAAAAAATTGATCTGCATCAGTCATACTGGCAAAATCAATGGCATGGGTTAGAAGCATTGACAGATTGGAGAAATATACTCCTCGGATTCACTGTGTTATTTTTATCCAGAGTTTCGGGAATTCTCTATTTTATTCACGCCATTGATGACGAAAACTTACTATCCAAAGCACGTAAACACTTAGTTTACAATGCAATTCCTTTTGTGATTTTCTTCCTGACATTTATGGCTGTCATTTTAACAAAAGAAGGATTTGCGGTGAATCCTGAAAACGGGCAAGTCAGCATGGAAACTTTTAAGTATCTACATAATTTCTTGGAAATGCCGCTTGTTCTGATTCTATTCGTAGTGGGTGTTTTTGCAGTTTTGGCAGGAATCATTCGCAGCATCTTAGTAAAAACCTGCGACAAATCATTTTGGATAACAGGTCCCGGAATTGTTCTGGTAGTCATGACACTTTTCTTTGTACTTGGATTCAACAATACCGCATTTTATCCGTCAGTAGCAGATTTAAACTCCTCCTTGACAATTCAAAATGCTTCATCATCCATGTTTACGTTAAAAACCATGTCAATTGTGTCCTTAATGATTCCTTTTGTTCTGGGATACATTATTATTGCATGGCGCTCAATCAATAATAAAAAAATTGACCGTGATGAAATGGATGACCACGACGGAGGACATGTTTATTAATCTTAAAATTAACGAATTATGAAATACGCATATGAAATAATTTCCCTGATAGCATGGCCGATAATGATTTATGTATCGTATAAACTATCCATGTTTATGATTAATCGGTTTGAGAAAAACCTAAAAGCTGAAACCGATGCTACAACTAAAAACAATTCAAAGAATGAAAATTAAACAGCTATTATATTTCGGATTTGCGCTTATCATGCTCAACACTACGGCATGTAACCGCAAATTAGCTTGTGAGCACATTAAATCTGACAAAGAATCCTTCAGAGCATCGGGTATTGCTTATAGTTCAAAGCAAGATCTTGCTTACGAAAAAGCCTTACACATTGCAAAACGAAACCTGATACGCGAAATTGCAAAAGATGTTTCCACAAAATCCGGCGTTGGAGAAAAACTCATTATCGACAGCCTTGAACAAGGAATTTCTATTCGCGAATTAGAGGTTGTTTGCAAGCATCATGACAAACATAAAGGCTCATACAGAAGTAGTGTCGCTATTGAGATGAGAAGAGATAAACTATTGCGGTTTTACGATTAATTAAGATAGAATATGTTTCTGGAAATCTTACTCATTGTATTAGGTGTTATTTTTATAATTATCGGATTACTAGGCTGTGTTTTACCGGTAATTCCGGGACCACCGATTAGCTGGGTTGGGATTTTAATGCTGCATCTTACTGATCGCGTACAATTCTCACTCGAATTCTTAATTATCTGGTTGGTAATTGCGGTGCTAATAACGATTGTGGATAATATTATCCCGGTACTAGGAACCAAGCGAGCCGGTGGCAGCAAATGGGGTATCCGAGGCTCGGCAATCGGGCTGATAATCGGATTATTCTTTGGCCCTATCGGGATTTTCGTTGGACCTTTCCTCGGTGCACTTGTTGGTGAAATTTTGTATTTTGAGACAAAAGCAGGAAAAGAAAAAAGCGTCGGCCTCACAGAAAACGAAAAGCACAAACGGGCATTTTTATCCGCTTTAGGAAGCTTTGTCGGTTTATTATTTGGCATCGTGTTAAAGCTCATTGTCAGTGGTATCATGACATTCAAATTCATTCAGGCATTAATTCAATCTTTTTAAAAATCGATTTAGCATGACAAATCAACAGTTTATCAAATTATTAAAACAAAGCCTAAAGGACACACTGCCCGGATGGGAAACACAACAGAAATTCATGCCGATTAAAGGACTCCCGAATATTTCCTACCGAAGCAATAATTCGCTTCGAAAAGGTGCTGTACTCGCATGTCTTTACGAAGACAATAATGAATTAATGACGATTTTGATTGAACGCACACAAGACACCACTCCGCACTCCGGTCAAATTGCATTTCCTGGGGGGAAATATGAGGAATTCGATGAAAATCAAATTCAAACCGCCTTTCGGGAAGCTGAAGAAGAAGTCGGATTAAATCCAAATGATCTAGAATTACTCGGACAACTCAGCCCTATTGAAATACCCGTAAGCGGATTTACCGTTCTGCCGGTTGTCGCATGGCATAATGGAATTCCAAACTTAAACGGCAATCCACATGAAGTTGAAAGCATGATTCAAACACCACTTTTCCCACTGATAAAAAGTTTACGGATACAAGAAATTCCGGTTAGAGAGCATCAGGTAACAACTCCCTGCTTTCTCACACAAAAGCATATTGTATGGGGAGCGACCGCCATGGTGCTCGGCGAGTTGCGTGAAATCATCAGCCAAATTAATCAGTCTCTGATTCCAGAATAAAACTTAAATTATGACAATCCTAACCTGCATTATTCATGGAATTCCCTTTGTGCAGATTTAAATCATCTAAACTCGCAGTCATATTTTTATATTTCAAGGGTTTAGATGGTTTGAAGATGTGCAAAGAT
>CAYOUD010000190.1:0-4250 GCA_964407055.1 uncultured Bacteroidales bacterium
TAAATTTGTTTCTTGAAAGAAAAGAATTATTAGAAGGTCCCTTAACGCTTATTTTTTTGTATTGTTTGCAATTTGCACCAATGCTCTGGCTTGTTCCGCAACAAAACGGAAAACAATAATAATTAAGAATCCCTGCAGTGGAGCTAATACAATATAAATCAGTCCTCCGTTCAACATATCTAGACCCGGGAGTCCACCTACACCAAAAATTGTACTTACTAAAGCAACACCAAAACCAGCAATTGCAAAAAAGCTACCCAGCCATTCACCAAAACTCTGGATGAAATGTGTAAATACCGGAGTAGAAACAAACTCATCGGAATCAGCAGTTGTCATTAACACTTTGTCTTTGCGGTTCCACCAAATTTGAAAACCTACCCATGAGGCCGCAGCTAAAAATAGCCACATCAGGATAAATGCAATTACGAATTTAAAACCACCACTGAACATTTTGTTCTGTATTGCCTGATAAAGCACAAACAAAGGCATTAACAAATTCAATACGGCAAAAACAACGTACAACCAAGAAAATGGGCGTTTAAAGAAACTACCATTGTCAACTAAGTCAAGTCCTGGTTTAATAAAATTAAAAAATTTCCTTTCATAGTTTTATTCATTTAAGTTAGTGATTATTTGTTTTTTCAAATGTAAATAAAAGGAGTGAGATAAAAAATTCATGCAGGCTTTTTTCTGTTAATCAAGACTTTAAATAAGACTTCACAGCAGCAACAACTTGTTCTTTAAATGAATTATCACGTATTATATCCTGCATTTCAAGAAGTTTATCTTTTTTTTCACGATCAATCAATTTTTTAATGAGTATAAAGATTTCGCCCATTTCGTTTGGTTGCAAAACCAGTCCGAGTTGTAGTTTTTGAATCCGATGCGCATTCCAAGCCTGTTCAAAAAACGCAGGAATCAGCAACAATGGAATACCGGCTTCCAAAGCCTGATATATAGAGCCATTGCCGCCATGAGAGATATACAATCTAACATGCTGTTGGATTTTCTCAAAATTGACAAATTTTTGATATCGCATATTATCAGCATCTGGGATTTGTTTTGTTCCGCTAATAATGAAACGGAAATTATGAGCATTCTGGTGCTTTAAAAAATCCAGATTCACCGTACCTCCACTACTCCCGAGACTGAGATAAATTAGTGGTCTGTTATCTCCTGAGTGTATCCATTTGAGCAATTCATTTTCTTCCTGCCCTGAATTGTAAAACACCGGACCAATGTATGCAAAATTCTCAGGCAAATCCTGTGTCGGAAAAAGCTGCGGCAAATCGCAAAGCAAATTAAAATCACCTTCAAATTCATCCAACAACCACTGATTTTTTGACAAGTTCAGCATTTTTCGCTGCCGTGCAAAGGGTCTGTGTACAAATTTCATACTTGCTTTTTCTGCAGTTATCAAGATCTTCTCCCAAATCACCGGCTTCATCTTAAACTGGTATTTATAGGCTCTGTGGCTGTATGGTAACGGACGAATATCAGCATAATAATTACTGACATAAGCATTCATTATTGAAATCAATGGAACGTTAACAAATTCGGCAAGCATTGGCATTGAACAGGAAGTATCAGAAAAAACAAGCTTCGGCTTGTAATTTTGAATAACCTTTAGCTGAGCTTCAAACATGGTACGGATGGAATGAGAATTTATCCAATCAAAATTAAAAGCCCCTGCTTTCTCTAAAATCTCATCCATTTCCGGATGCTGATAATCGATAATTTTGAAACCATTTGCAATAATCAAATCTGCATAATCTTTACTATCAATAAAATAAATATCAAATTCATCACGCAAAGCATCAGCAATACTCAGACAACGCAAGTAGTGCGCCATAAGATTAACCCGAAAAATTCACCGCAAATAGTTAGATATTAATACCGATTGTGAATCAAAGCTGAGGGGAAAATAAGCATTTCGACGGATAAAACTTATATCATTCAGATTTTATCTTGTATCATACAATAAATTCAATTTGGCGAATTGGGGTACAAAGGTCAGATAAACTTTGAGGAAGGGGAATCTGACCTCTCCTATTTTTTTCTGACAACAAATTTATTCGATTGAAACATTTTGAATAAATGCAACAGCAGCATCAATATGACGATACATTTCCTCATCTTCCTGAATGAAAGGAACTGTTTTTCGGAAATCAGCAACAAAAGCTTTCAAGCTGTCAGATGTTTTCTCAACCCCTTTAAATTCCAAAGCCTGAGTTGCAGCAAACAATTCAATTGCAATAATTCGCTCAAGATTTTCAACAATACGAATTAATTTTGTTGCCGCATTTGCTCCCATGCTCACATGGTCTTCCTGCTCATTACTACTGGAAATGCTGTCAACAGAAGCCGGCGTACACAATTGTTTATTTTGTGAAACAATTGCTGCAGCAGCATATTGGGGTATCATAAAACCTGAATTCAGTCCGGGGTTTGCAACGAGAAACTCGGGCAAGTTTCGCTGTCCGCTGATTAATCGATAAACACGACGCTCTGAAATACTTCCTAACTCAGCAATTCCAATCCCGAGATAGTCAAAATTAATTGCCAATGGCTGACCGTGAAAATTCCCTCCTGAAACAATCATATCTTCATCGGGGAAAATTGTTGGATTATCCGTCACTGAATTAATTTCAGTTTTCAAAATATCTGCAACATGAGAAATGACCTCTTTACTTGCTCCGTGAACCTGCGGCACACAACGAAAAGAATATGGATCCTGCACATGAGCTTTTGCCTGAGAAATAAATTCTGAACCATTTAATAAATCGCGAATCTGTTTTGCTGTTTCTATCTGCCCCTTGTGCGGACGAATAGTATGCAATGATTCATAAAATGGATCAATTCTACCGTCGTAGGCTTCTAAAGACAAGGCGGCGGCATAATCTGCAAGTTTTGAAAGTTTTTGAGCTTTCAACATGGCAAATACGCCGTGTGCACTCATGAACTGGGTGCCGTTTAATAATGCCAAGCCCTCTTTTGCACCTAAAGAAATAGGTTTCAATCCTTCTGCTTCCAATGCTTGCATTGAAGGCATACGCTCTCCTTTATAATACACTTCCCCAAGTCCTAAAACCGGAAGTACCATATTGGCGAGAGGCGCCAAATCACCAGACGCACCGAGTGAACCAAGTTCGAATACAAGTGGAATTATGTTTTTATTGTAAAGATCGATTAAACGCTGAACAGTTGCCAACTGAACACCGGAATTTCCAATACTCAAGGCATGAATTTTCAATAACATCATAAGTTTAACAATCTCCGTACGTACAGACTCACCTGTACCGCAGGCATGCGATTTTACTAGATTTTCCTGAAGTTTTGATAAATCATCCACTCCTATTGACACTTTACATAAGGACCCAAAACCTGTGTTAATCCCGTAAATGGGAGCGTCCACTTTCTGCATTTTATCTTCCAAATAGTTTCTACATTTTCGGATTGCATCAATAGCATCCTTTCCAAGACTCAATTCAACATCCTGATTAACCAAATCATTCAAAACATTAAAGTCTAATGGCTTATGACTAATTTTAAATTTCATATCAGATATACTTTATTGGTTCATGCCAAATGGCTGCACAAAATTAGAAAAATTTAAGATTCTAATGGTGTCACACAACATAAAACGTAACTAATCAGTGTCTAAAATAATATAAATATTTTGAATTATTGTTATCCGGTAAAAATCAAACATTGAATTATTTACCAGTGAGATTTCTCACCCCCAGACGCCGGGGAGGAATCTCACGTAGTTACGTTACTGATACGGTTATAAAAAATAATCTCGGGGTGGTAAATTCTTTGAAAATCATTGCTAACATGCAGCCTGATTATTTGCAAAATATTTGTATAATTACCAAATTATTTAACGAACAGAAAGAGACTTATATGTGTTTTTCACCGGAAGCCAGTTTTGCAGGAGGAGCTATTATTTCCACTATTGGTGTAATGACAATCACAAAAGTACATAAACCATCGCAGATTATTTTTGCGAGTATTCCGTTGTTTTTTGGATTACAGCAAATTGCAGAAGGGTTTTTGTGGTTAGCTATTCTCAATCCGGAATATCTGTTTCTCAAGAAATTCAGCACTTATTTTTTCCTTATTATGGCTGATTTCATCTGGCCGACAATGATTCCTCTTGCTGTTTTATTTATGGAAGAAAATAAAAAGAAGAGAAAAATACTGTGGGTTTTACTCGGTATGGGAATATTATTGTCGTGTTACTATTT
>CAYOUD010000191.1:0-4168 GCA_964407055.1 uncultured Bacteroidales bacterium
TGACACAGCGGACAATCGCTTCATATTCTATATAGTGTCCGCAAGAAAACTCGTCTCTGATAAGAAAACTTCGAAAGCCTAATCTTTGACGTTTTTTTGCAGAGACTATATAATTTTTATTTTTTTAGGCTTCACATTTATACTCTGCCAGTGTTTCAGAATCTACTGAATAAATATGTTTTTCATGCGCTGATACTTTTGAGCTGGCATAACGCAGGAAGATACGTGCTTGCCTTTCGTAACTTTCGTCGCGTTTTGCATCACGAATCAGCAAGTAAGTCATGACAATGTAACCTGCCATTTCAACAAGGCGTCTTGCATGGAAATCCATGAGGTCATTATTCACTTCAATCTTATCATTTTCCTGATCAACCCATTCAGCCGCATTCTTGTAAGTTTCTGTCATTGTTTTGAGTTCGTCTAACAATGGGCGGTAAATTTCCGGATAATCTTCTGCAGCATAAGCCTCTATTTGATTAATAAATTGACCTGTGCTTACGCCGCGGATTGCTGCAACTACCTGAAGCTGTGTTGTACCTTCGTATATGTTGGTAATTCTGGCATCACGATAAAGACGCTCAATTGGAAAGTCTTTCATATATCCTGCACCACCATGTATTTGCAAGGAATCATACGCAATTTCATTACAAAACTCGCTACCAAATAATTTTGCCATTGGGGTGAAAATATCTGCAAGGCGTGTATATGCTTTAAGTTCTGTACGTTCCTCCGGTTCAAGTTTACGCTCAGTACTTAAGTGTGTGTATGATTTGTAAACATCCACAAAGCGGGTAGTTTCATACAGTAAGCTGCGAATGGCTTTAGTTTTTGCATCCATAGTTGCCAGCAATTCGTAAATTGGAGCGAAATCCTGAATGACTTGTCCAAATTGCATGCGTTCTGATGCATATTTTTTTCCTTCGCGCAAAGCGGCTTCAGCCAAACCGACAGACTGTGCAGCAACGCCGAGACGTGCGCTGTTCATCAGCGACATGACATATTTAATCAGCCCGAGGCGACGATTACCAACCAATTTTGCCGGTGCATTTTTGAAAACCAGTTCACAGGTTGGGGAGCCTTTAATTCCAAGTTTGTTTTCAATCCTACGCACAATAACTGCATCATCGGCTTTGTCATAAACAAAGAGACTCAGTCCGCGACCGTCATGAGTACCTTCTTCGGAACGAGCAAGTACAAGCGAAATATCAGCATCTCCATTCGTGATAAAGCGTTTTACACCACTCAGATACCACTGATTTTCGTTTTCGTTGTAAGTTGCTTTCAGCATGACTGCTTGTAGGTCAGATCCTGCGTCGGGTTCTGTGAGATCCATTGCAGCCGTTGCACCTGCATTGAAACGGGGTAGAAATTCTTGTTTGATTTCCTCATCAGCAAATTCGTTGATTGTTTCAGCGCAATCTTGCAAGCCCCAAATGTTTGCAAACCCTGCATCTGCACGAGATACAATTTCTGCTGCCATTACGTAAGGCACCATTGAAAAATTTAGCCCGGCATATTTGCGGGGAAGCGACATGCCGACCACGCCTGCTTGTGTCAGTTTGTCGTGGTTCTCCTGAGTTCCTTTGGCATAGAAAACGCGATCGCCTTTGTGCAAAGCGCCTTCTTTATCAACGTCTTCAGCGTTTTCAGCAATGACATCACCGCTAATTTCACCAACAATTTCCAATACTTTTTCGTAGGAATCCATGGTGTCTTCAAAATCCGCGGGCGCATAATCATATTCATCTGCTTCGCTGTAATTATTTTCTTTTAATCCCACGATTCTTTGCATCAATGGATGCGTTAAGTGAAATTTCAGGTCTTTATTATCAGTAAAAAAGTTTGCCATTTTTTTTAATTTTAGTTTGCAATGTATCGTTTTAAGCGATACGCTTACTTTGTGTTTTTATGATATGCTTCAATCATTTTTGGAATAATTACACCAAGATCGCCTGTAATCACATAATCTGCAATTGCATTGATCGGAGCATCCGGGTCGTTGTTAATTGAGATAATCATTGCGGATTCTTTCATTCCTGCAGTATGCTGGATTTGTCCTGAGATTCCGCAGGCGATGTAAAGTTTTGGACGTACGGTGGTTCCGGTTTGTCCTACCTGTCGTTTGTGTGGTGCGAATCCTGCATCAACAGCTGCTCTGGATGCTCCAACTTCACCACCGAGTACATGTGCCAAATCGTGTAGTAATTTGAAACTAGCTTTCGAACCGACGCCATATCCGCCTGCAATAATGATGGATGCATTTTTGATGTTGATATCGCTTTCTTCAATATGACGCTCAATAATGCTTACGATAAAAGCTTCGTCTGTGAGCCATTTTGAGAAATTAATTGCTTTTCGCTCGCCTTTGTAATCAGTTCCAACGATTGATTTTCTCATCACTCCCTCACGGACAGTTGCCATTTGGGGACGGTGGTCGGGATTAATGATTGTTGCAATGATATTCCCGCCGAAAGCCGGACGAATTTGATAAAGGAGTTGGTTATATTGTGTGTCTGATTTTTTATCGTAATGATCGCCGATGACAAGTTCAGTACAGTCTGCAGTTAATCCGCTGCTCAGAGCGCTGGAAACACGTGGTCCTAAATCACGACCTGCAGTGGTTGCTCCGAGTAAAGCAATTTGTGGTTTTTCTTCTTTGAAAAGTTCGACGGCAATTTTAGTAAACGGGAGGGTGAGATAATGCTTTAACCGGGCGTCATCAGCAACCCAAACTTTATCTGCTCCGTAAGGATATAATTGATTTTCAATACCGTCCAATTCGTGTCCAATGACAAGTGCTTCCAGATCGACTTTTAGTTCATTCGCAAGTTGTCTTCCTTTGGACATTAATTCCAGAGAAACATCTGCAATTTTGCCTTGTTCGGTGAGTTCAGTAATGACAAATATATTGTTCATAGTTTTTATTTTTTTAACCGATGGTGTGGTTTTTAATTAAGTCAGCTAAGAGTTCGTTGATTTCTTGTTCCGTATCACCGAGTCGTCTTGTTTCTTTTGCTGTAAATACCACATTTTCAATTTTTTTCACTTTTGTAGGACTTCCTGATAATCCGAGTAAATCGGTGTCAGCATCTACTTCTTTTACGCTCCATTCTTTAATGATAAGGTGTGGTTTATCCAAAAGCAAAGCTTCATAATCACGATTTTCATTTTGCAATTCAGAAATAGTTCTGGCATGCTTATATTTCATGGTGAGTTTTGCATTCCGAGTTCTGCATTCAGGAGCTGAGCCTGTTACCGTAATAACTGCAGGCATGGGTGATTTGACCACTTCAACACCATTTTCTAGTCTTCGTTTTATTTGGATTTCCTTTTCTGAAAGTTTTAATATTTCTTCAGTATAGGTAATTTGTGGCCAGTTGAGCTTTTCAGCAACTTGCGGTCCGACTTGTGCTGTATCTCCATCAATCGCTTGGCGACCAGCAATAATCATATCCGGATTAATTTTACGGATTGCCTGTGAAATGGCATAAGAGGTTGCCAGCGTGTCTGATCCGGCAAAGGCTCTGTCGGTTAAAAGAATCCCTTCATCTGCACCTCTAAACATAGCTTCTCTGATGATTTCAGCGGCCCGTGGAGGTCCCATTGTCAACAGGCATACATTGGCACCATAAGTTTCTTTTATTCTTAGCGCTTGCTCCAGCGCGTTTAAATCTTCAGGATTGAAAATTGCATCAAGCGCACCACGATTTACCGTACCGTCCGCTTTCATCGCATCTTTCCCTACATTACGGGTGTCCGGAACTTGTTTGGCTAAAACTACAATGTTTAATTTCTTCATAAGAATCGATTACTACAATTAAAGATGCGAAAATAATAAAATTGTGGTTTAAATCCTCATTCTTTTGAATTTGATACAAGCATTAAATCCCGTAAGACTAAATATCGGGTTTTTGTTGTCATGATAAAAATCATGTTCTTGATAATTGAATTTCAAGATTTTTGATATTGAGAAGTGGTAAAGCGATATACGCATAAATTGAATAAACCGGAAAATTCACCGGTTCCGGCTACATCAAATTCTCAAACCCCGGCGGAGATGAAACCAACAACATTTTCTGCGGCAGCGGTGCATCCATTGTTTTGCAGGGTAGTGGTCAGAACGATAAAATTATGGAAGTGCAACAAAGTAGGTGTGCGATTAATCGCA
>CAYOUD010000192.1:0-4140 GCA_964407055.1 uncultured Bacteroidales bacterium
TTACTTGACTTTTAATCGATTAAGTTGTCTTTTTACTTTTCGGAGTGGACTCAAAGATGAATAATTAAAACTTGCTCTCGGGCAAGTTTTTTTTTGATTTATCATTTCGTCCCTTCGTTCATTTTTTCTCATTCAATTTTTTTGTACCTTGTCAACAGATAGACAAAAACTTAGGATTATGAAACGATTTTATCTAATTGGCTTGATATTACTGCCATTTATGGGGTTTACACAAACCGTATTAAGCGAAATCTCATCGTATTACGAAGCAGAAACAAGCATTTTGACTTATCGGATTGACAGTGAAATCCAATTTGACAGAGATAAAGGATACGGTGTCAAATTAAAAACTCCGAACCCATTTACATCCTTTGCAGTTGGATGGATTGGGCAATTAAATCAACATCCGGCAGGAATATTTGATATTCATTATAAAGTGCATAAACCCGAAAAAGGCTGGACTGATTGGAAAACCGATGAAGGATTTACAAGTATCGGTGAAACCAGAAATCAATTTTATCAGTCAAATTTACTTTTCGGACTGGATGAATATTTGCACGATTCGATTGAGTTTTATATATCATGTCCTGAAGGTGAGGTTGTTGACGAATTGTTTGTCATTGCTATGGATATCAGTGCCACGCTAAATTCACAAGCAAATTTAAAATCGAATATCCCACAAACCAGAAATTGTCCGGCATTACCCGAAATAATTCCTCGTTCTGACTGGTGTGGAGATTATACAGCATGTCTTAACCCTACATACGGCGTGATTTATCGTGACCCGACACATACTGTGATTCATCACGGAGCAAGCCCGGATAGTTACACGGATGGATACGCCGTTGTACGGTCTTATTGGAATTATCATGTAAATACTAATGGTTGGAATGATATTGGGTACAATTATCTGGTCGATAAATATGGTAATTTATTTATAGGAAGACACAATCCCAATATGCCGACACAAGATGTGCATGCAGCCCACGCCGGCTATTCAAATACTTATTCCATTGGAATTAATTTTCTTGGAAATTCTGATGCTCCGGATACTCAACCAACCACTGTTCAAGTCAATAAATGCTCGCAATTCTTGGCTTGGTGGTATAATCAGAACGGATTTGATCCAACAAGTTCAGACAGTATTTTAAATCAAGCAGGAACAGAATGGATTACTCTGCCTCGCATTTGCGGACATAAAGATGTAAACCCCGGAGGAACTACCTGTCCGGGCGATGCGTTGTATGCGCTTTTGCCAGATATTCGAACCCAAACAAACCAAATATTAATTGATTGTGATGATTCCACACCACCGACAACGAGTATTCATACAGACAGAAATTGGTACAACGGAGATTTTAATGTTGTTTTTAATGATGCTGATAATGTTGGTGGGTCTGGTTTAAAATATAGCTTTTATCAGGTGATGGATTTTGATGGAAATGAATGGAGAGCGAATGCGGATTATGGATTTTTGAATGATAATTTTGAAACGGCAATTCATCCCGATTGGACACAGCTATGGGGCTCATGGGCAATTTCCGCCGGACATCTTTTGCAAAGCGATGAAGTAACATCCAATTCCAATCTTTATACAAATATCCAACAGGAAAGCGGAAATGTTTATTTGTATCATTGGCAGCAAAAAATTTCCGGTTCGGGAACAAACCGGCGTTCAGGAATGCACATCTTTTGCTCAGATTCCGAAGGAACCGGCAGAGGAGATTCTTACATGGTTTATTTAAGAGCTGATAATAACACGGTGCAGATATACAAATACATTGATAATTCATACTCTGCTACTGGAGCATGGTATATTACGGAAAATTTCACTATTGATGCTGATGTTTGGTATGATGTAAAACTTATTTTTGATACCAATACAGGTGAAATTTCTGTCTTTGTAGATGATGAACTTGCTGCATCGGCAGTTGATACAGCTCCTTTCACATCCGGCAATGCCATTTCCTTGCGTACAGGTGAATGCCAGACCATGTACGACGATCTGAAAGTCTATGTTTCCCGAGAACAACAAGTCTATGTTTCTGCTGAATTATCTGCCAATGCTGAAATCCGATATGAAAGTGAAAATTCCACATCTGAGGCAGGGCGAATCCGTAGCATCTTAATCGATTATGCAAACAATTGGTCTGAAAGTTATTTAAGAAATATTTTTACCGATTTTCAAGCGCCCGAAACAGATATTCCGTCAGGAAATAGTTGGACAACAAGCGATTTTACACTGACGATTAGTGATTCTGATGCTCCGGCGGGTGTAGAAAAGGCAATGTATGCTGTTGCTGATTTTAATGGAACTAATTGGACAGCAAACGCTGAGTTGGGCTTTATTTATGACAATTTCGAAAATGGAATTCCAGTAGATTATACAAGTGCTGTTGGAACTTGGACAGAAGATGCCGGTGTGCTGGTTCAGACAGATGAATCGGAAGGAAATACAAATATTTATACTGCGCTGAATCAAGCATTATCAAATCAGTATTTGTATGAATTTGATATGAAAATTGATGGCAGCGATCCGAATATCCGTGGCGGATTTCATTTTTTCTCCGATAATCCGGATTTACCGAATCGAGGAAACGGATATTTTGTGTGGTTTCGACTCGCGAGTCAGGATTTGGAGTTCTACAAAGTGACAGATGATGTGTTTTCCCTTGAAAATTACACTAATATCGATATCTCAGCAGGGCAATGGGTTAATGTGAAAATTATGTTTAACAGAATTTCTGGTGAAACCTTTATGTATATGGATAATCAACTGGTAGGAGAGTATATCGACATAAATCCCTGGCAAAACGGAGGATATGTCTCTTTTCGAAGCGGAAATTCATTTTTTTCAATTGATAATTTCAAAGTGTATCGCAGTCGATATCCGGAAATTACTGTGGAAGTTGGGGCTGCAAATGCCGATGTACGATATCAAAACTCCTCACCGGAACAGCCTTCTGCACGTATTTTTTCCGTGGTCAACGATTCCGCTAAAAACCTTTCCACTATTCCAATGCTTGAGCATAATATCGACTGGACAGCTCCATCAAATATTTCTGTGGTAAATGACGGAATTGGTGCTGATGTTGATGTTCTAAATGTGTCCGGCAATATTTCTGCAAATTGGGAGGCCTCAATTGATGAAAATTCTGGAATTTTGGCATATTATTACGCTTTGGGAAGCAGTCCCGGAGCAACCGATGTCATTGATTGGACAAATAATTCCATCGAAACTGATTTTACAGAAGCTTCGCCCGGTTTAACCATTGACGAAACCTATTATGTCAGTGTGAAAGCGGAAAACAATGCCGGATTATTTTCAGAAATTACTGTTTCTGATGGATTTACAATTACTACGGAGATTACATGTTACGGTGATTTTGATATTTGCCTTGATGAGCCCGCATTTTTACTTGACGGCGCAAGTCCGATTGGTGGTGACTATACCGGGCCCGGTGTGGGTGCGGATAATAGTTTTGATGCTTCAAATGCCGGAGTCGGAGGGCATACCATAACCTACACTTACGAAACAGAATCCTGTGAATTTGTTATCACCGTGAATGATATTCCGGAGGTAACTTGTCCCACTGACATTACGCTTGCGCAGGATGATGAGCCATACAGCTTGCAAGGTGGAATGCCTGAAGGCGGATCGTACTTTATTGAAGGAATGCCTATTGATGTGATTTATCCCGGGGATTATGATGTTGGAGAATACCTGATGTTTTATACCTATCAGGATGAAACTTTAGGCTGCGGGAATACTTGTTTCTTTGATTTATTCATAACACCTTCGGTTGGAATGAAAAATAGTAATGCGCCGGAAATTGCATTGTACTCGAATCCAAATCATGGGCATTTTACGATAGAGATTCAGGCGTTTAATAAACCGATTTATGCAGAAATTGTTGATATGCGAGGACGTGTGCTATTCCAAAAAAATATTCCTGAAAACACATCTGTCGTTAAGTTTGATATTGATAATTTAAGTGAAGGAATGTATTTGTTAAATTTAAAATCAAATGATTTTCACTGGGTTGAAAAACTGACGGTAAAATGACACCACAACTCCGAATGGAGTTGAATGTGAATCACGAAGCATCTGAGCGTTAAAAATAACTCCGAATGGAGTTG
>CAYOUD010000193.1:0-4108 GCA_964407055.1 uncultured Bacteroidales bacterium
ATTTTCCGAACGATATCATTGGCAAAAGCAAACAACATCATGAAACGGGCTTCGTGTTTGTCAATGCCACGAGTTCGCAGGTAGAACAATGCATCTTCGTCAATTTGTCCCACAGTAGCACCATGTGAACATTTTACGTCATCAGCATAAATCTCCAACTGTGGTTTACTTCGCATTTTGGCTTCATTAGTTAAGCAGAGATTATTATTGGTTTGAAAGGCATTTGTATTTTGCGCATCTTTTCGCACCAAAATCCGTCCGCTAAAGGCACCGCGGGATTCTTCATCCAAAATGCTTTTGTATAACTCATTGCTAGTGCAATTTGGCACGGCATGGTCGATGAAGGTAAAATTATCCATCCGCTGCTGCCTATCAGACAAAACCAAGCCATATACATTGCTTTCTGCTCCCTGACCGCTCATTGTAACATAAACATTATTCCGAATGGTTCCGCCATGCAAACTGAATGCAAGCGATGTCAATCTAGAAAAAGCTTCCTGATGAAAAGCGAGATGTGAAAACACATTGGAAATGTCAGGTTCATTCTGTAAATCATACATTTGAAAATCTGCATTCTCTCCAATAAACACCTCAGTCCCGAGATGATTGACATTTTTCGCTTTATTTAAGGTGTGGTCACAAATTAAAAGTTGAAGTTTTGCATTTTTCCCAATGACAATCAAATTCCGCTGAAAAATCTCTTTTTCGCTAAACCCGTGAGTCAGATTGACAATTTGGATTGGTTTATCCGGTACATAATTATCCGGCACATAAATAAAAACGCCATCCTGCGCTAGCATGGTATTCAATTCTGTCCAACCGTCTTTTGCTTCTTTCAGATATTGATTAAAATGTGTTTTTACTAAGTCAGGATATTTTTGAGAGGCCTGCCGCATGCTACAAACCACAACTTTGCAATCTTTCGGCAAAGTGGATTCATGATACCAGCCGTTTGATAACAAAATCAAATCTGTATCCATTCCCTGCACCTCACACTGAAAAAATGAACTTAATGAATCGGTCACCGCAGGCTCAGAGATGATTCGCTTATATTCGGTATTTTCAAAAATCAGTTTTAAGTCGAGATAGCGATATCGTTCATCCGATCTGTCCGGCAATCCGTTTTGGATGATTGCTTCTCTTGCTTCATCTCTTTCTTTACGGACAAAATCAGGAATGTTTTGATCAGAATCATTCAATATGGATTGATAGGTATTTAAATAGTTTTCAATTTGCATAAGACACGCTTTAAGCAAGTTCATTTTTAATCCAGTCATAGCCTTTCTCTTCAAGTTCCAGAGCCAGTTCTCGTCCTCCGGATTTTACAATTTTTCCTTCGTACAAAACATGGACAAAATCGGGAACAATATAATCCAAAAGCCGCTGATAATGGGTAATAACAATATTTGAAGTTTCAGGAGATTTTAGCGCATTTACGCCATTTGCAACGATACGCAGGGCATCAATATCCAGGCCTGAATCGGTTTCGTCCAAAATAGAAAGCTTAGGTTCTAACATGGACATTTGAAATATCTCATTTTTCTTTTTCTCTCCGCCTGAAAAGCCTTCATTAACAGACCGGTTTGTTAATTTGGAGTCAATTTCCACAAGTTTTTTACGCTCACGCATAAATTTCAGAAATGCAGCAGAAGAAAGACTTTTCTGTCCACGAAATTCTCTTACCTGATTCACAGCGGTCCGCATAAAACTCATCATGCTGACACCGGGAATCTCTACAGGATATTGAAAACTTAAAAACAAGCCTTCACGTGCTCTGTCTTCAGGCTCCATTTTCAGAAGGTTTTTTTCCATAAAAGTCACTTCACCCTTAGTCACTTTAAACACATCGCGACCTACAAGTACAGATGCCAGCGTTGATTTTCCAGAACCATTTGGCCCCATAATGGCATGGGTTTCACCGGGTTTCACTTCGAGATTGATTCCGTTGAGAATTTTCTTATCCTCAATTTCTGCGTGTAAATTATTAATTTTTAACATTTTATCTCGTTTTACTCTAATTAATAGTTTGAAACTCTAATTGATTTATTCGTCTTTGACATGAATAACGGATTCCTTTGCTGAGGAATGGGCTTATCATTTCAAAAGCGGCTTTAATTTCTCCATTTAAGCGCGGTTCTTTCTCAGCAATTTTCAATAAAATCTGCAAGGCATTACTTCGTGTCCCGGGTTGCACAGCATTATTTTCAAACAATGAAAAACAATAATCAAACAAATGGCCATACAAACTTTCTGGAATTTGTTCGAAGGGTATATCTCTAAAAAATTTCAGCAATTCTCTAATATGTCCATCTTTATTGATTTCCGGCAACACAGCCATTACTTTCGGCAAATATGGCAACAGCCAATCAACAGAATGTTTCATTGCATGGGATAATGCCCATGCAGCTCGCCAAGCAGCCGGCTCGTCGTTGGACAATGCCAGTTTCATCAATTCAGGAATAATCTCACGATCTTCAGTCATCTCAATGATATCCTGAGTATGAAATTGCCCTTCAGTGAGAAAGGTTTTTAATTCATGATATGTATTTTTCTGCATCATTTTATCCAACTGAACCTTCTAAAGTAATTTGCAGTAATTTTTGTGCCTCAACAGCAAATTCCATCGGGAGTTTGTTGAGAACTTCCTTCGCATATCCATTAACGATCAAGCCAATTGCATCCTCTTCTGAAATTCCCCGTTGTTTGCAGTAAAATATTTGATCTTCATTGATTTTCGAAGTGGTTGCTTCATGTTCCAGCACAGCAGAATTGTTGTCTGCTTGAATGTAAGGAAAAGTATGTGCTCCACATTTATCGCCCAGTAATAGGGAATCACATTGAGAGTAATTTCTTGCGTTATCAGCATTCTTAGCGACTTTCACCAAACCTCGATAGGAGTTTTCACTAAATCCGGCAGAAATCCCTTTAGAAATAATGGTGCTGCGTGTATTTTTACCCAAGTGTATCATTTTTGATCCGGTATCTGCCTGCTGGTAATTATTGGTTACAGCAACAGAATAAAATTCGGATACAGAATTATTACCTTTTAAAATAGTGCTTGGATATTTCCATGTCACAGCCGAACCTGTTTCTACTTGCGCCCAACTGAGTTTTGAATTGTCACCCTTGCAAATTCCACGTTTGGTCACGAAATTATAAATTCCGCCTTTCCCATTTTTATCGCCGGGATACCAGTTTTGTACCGTTGAATATTTCACTTCTGCATCTTTTTCAACCACGATTTCAACAATTGCAGCATGCAGCTGATTTTCATCGCGTTGTGGCGCTGTACATCCTTCAAGATAACTCACAAAAGAACCTTCCTCTGCCACAATGAGTGTCCGCTCAAACTGTCCGGTATTTGCCGCATTAATCCGAAAATAGGTGGATAACTCCATTGGGGAACGCACGCCTTTCGGGATATAGCAAAAAGAACCGTCGCTAAATACCGCTGAATTCAGCGCTGCAAAATAATTATCTCCGTAAGGGACAACAGAACCCATGTATTTTTTCACCAAATCGGGGTGTTTTTGCACTGCTTCAGAAAATGCACAAAAAATAATTCCTTTCTCTGCCAAACTTTCCTGGAATGTGGTTTTGACAGAAACGGAGTCCATCACAGCATCAACCGCAACACCTGAAAGATGTTTTTGCTCGTCGAGTGGAATCCCAAGTTTATCAAATGTTTTCCGTATTTCCGGATCAATATCATCCAGAGAGTCGAGTTGTGGTTTTTTCTTTGGTGCAGAATAAAAAATTATATTCTGATAATTAATTTTCGGAATTTTCAAGTGTGCCCATGTCGGCATTTCCATTGTCAACCATTTGCGATAGGCTTTAAGTCTGAACTCAAGCATCCATTCGGGCTCATTTTTCTTTGCAGAAATCATTCGAACGACATCTTCACTGAGCCCTTTGGCAATACTATCCTGCTCTATTTCAGTTGAAAACCCGTACTTATACTCGTTTTTGGTTACTTCCTGCAGAACTTTATCTTGTTGTTCTTCTTTACCCATAATAATTTATTTAGACATATTCTAAATTTATTTACAAAATTACGATTAATCAGCAAAAGAATCAATAGTTTATGTCATGATAATTGATGAAT
>CAYOUD010000194.1:0-4013 GCA_964407055.1 uncultured Bacteroidales bacterium
TATCTAACTATTTGCGGTGAATTTTTCGGGTTAGCACATTTTCCTAACACCTAACACCTAGAACATAGAACCTAGCCCTTAGTACCTGACACCTGTTAAAACGGGTATCCAATTCCGAAATTTAGGGTGAAATCATTAAGGTTTAGCTCGTCAAAGGTGCTTAGCCAGCGTTCATTTTCCGGAAATGAAGGGTCGTAAAGTGGCATTCCAAAATCGAAACGAAGAATAAAGAAAGAAAAGTCAAAACGCAAACCAATACCGGTTCCCAGGGCAATTTCTTTATAGAATTTATTGGGATCGAAAAGTGCGCCTTCTCTGTCATCAGATTTATCTAATGCCCAAATGTTTCCGGCATCAATAAAAAGTGCTCCTTTAATGAAGGCAATCAAATCAAAACGATATTCCAGATTAAAAAGGAGTTTCATGTCAGCAATTTGATTGAAAAGTGTACCACCACTGTATGTTCCTGGGCCAAGTGTTCTCACCTGCCATGCTCTGATATCGTTTGCCCCACCGATGTAATATTTTTTCACAAATGGCAGCCCTTGTGTTGAGTTGCCAAATGGTATGCCCGCTCCAATGTAAGCGCGGTACACCAGATTCTGATGTTTGTCAATTTCTTGATAGAATCGGGCGTCAATATCGGCTTTAATGTACTGAGCAAACTCTAAATCAAAAATTTTGTAAGCATTTGAACTAGATGTTGGAAGGTTTATTGTTGGCCCCAATGCGCGCATTAGGTTTCCTGACGTTTCGAGATTTGTCCAGATGTACCAGTGGTTTTTTGTTTTTTTGATGTTTTGATTATTGAAAATCATGTCCCAGCTTATGGCAGTTATTAATTGATTTTCAAAACTGTAACGAATATATAATGAATCAATTTGATCTCTAAAGCCCGGATCAAAATTGAAGATTTTTACGGTATAATATTCGATGGGATTAAAGCGATGAATAAAGAATTCATTTTTACTCTGCCATTTATATCCAAAGGTTGTATTGCCAAGGGTTCGTGTATAGTCAGGTCGATTTTGGTGATTGAAACTAAAACTAAAACTTGTCGAAGGATTATGGTCTTTAATAAAACCTTCACTTTGTAGTGGTAGCATGAGTTTTGGGACATCGAGTTTTAGTTCTGTGCCAAGCTCAAATGTGTTGAGAAAGCGTTCTTCCAAATCCTCGTTTCCGGCGAGCGTTTGTAATGATCCCATGAATTTTGTTGAGAAAATTTCTGCACCTCGGAAAATATTCCGATTCTGATATGTAAGTACGCCTGCCAAACCAAAGTTTCCGCTGGAATTTGTGCCTTCTGCCTCGGCGGTGTATGATTGACGGTTGGAAGGTGACAAATAGATGTATGCGTCTATCCAGGGATTTTCAGCATTCCATACTTCACGGCGATAATCTTTTGATTCACTGAATTGAATGCTGATACCTTTAAACTGTTTGAGTGCGGATAAACTTTTTTGAGTAAGCTTGACTTCATTTTGATTGTAATCATCTCCCGGTTTAATGTAATTGGCTTGCAAGATGACTTCCGGTTTAATTTTTAATTCTCCATCGACAAGAAAAATAAAGTTTTCATAACGAATCGTATCCAAGCTTTGGATGTAGGCAGCTTTTTCAACTGCATATTTACCACGGTTAAAATTCACATAGATATAGACTTGTTTAATGCGTTGTCTAGTGAAAATTTCTTCAAGAAAGTAGCGATCTGCTTCAAAAGATTTTTTAATGCTTAAGCGGATATCAACTTTCGAATGGAAGTTTGTCGTGTCGGCATAATAATGGATATTTGATTGTCCGAAGTAATAATATCCGTTATTTTTCATTTGATTCAGAATCCGTTCACGTTCTTTTAGCAGCAAGTCCATATCAAAAACATCCCCGGTTTTAATCATTGCCTTGCTGGTATCTTCAAGAATAATATCCTTAACAAATGGGTCAATAATGTCATACGTAATGGAGTTTATATAGTATGCTTCTCCTGAAGAAATTTTAAATTTAAGTGTGGCTTTTTTTTGATGTTTCTCATTAATAATCAGACTATCTTCAATCTCAAAATCATAATATCCTTTTTTTTGCAAATAATTCTCGAGATTGCGCATGCTTTTATAATGGAGCGAATTCTTATAAATAACTGGGGGTTCCCCAACAACTTCTCCAATACGTGTAATGAATTTAGGGGGATGTTTGCTCGTGTCTTTAGGATGTGTAAGATTATATGTCCATAGATGAAATTTTAAAAAACCTAAAGTTTTACGATTTGGCATTTGTTTCATGGATGCCTCCAAATCGCCTTCATCAATTTTCGGATTGTCGCATTGGATTTCAACTTTGTTCAATAAATGCTCATCGTCGCCAACTAATTTCGTGGATTTGCAGGATGCAAACATTAAAACTATTATTGTGATGGCACAAAGTGTTGTAATCCAACGATATGTAGAGTTTGTATTCAAACGTTTATTTTTTCTCAAAAATAACATTAAAACTGAAACAATCATAGATGAAATGAAAAATCACTGAGCCTAAGTGAGTTTAATCAACAAATAAGGGGCCTTCTATTAATTTTCAACTATTTCTCTTCCTGACAAACGTTAAAAGTGACTCCGGAAAGTGATTCTGTCAAATCCCACAGTTTTTCGCGGTCAACTTCATTTATTGCGGCTTCGGGAATAAATGCTTCTGTCGGATAGCCTTTATGTTCTTTTTTTCCATGTGGACCGTAAAAATTGCCCGGCTCGGCATCAGGCGAAGTGGCTGCATACAAAATGGGAAGTGCTCCTTTTTCTGCTGGTTGTGTGATAATCGGCATGAGCAAATTCCCTAAAACTTTCATAAACCAATTGGGTTTCATGTTTTTAAATAGGTTGGTATCTGATACCCCTGGATGCGCAGCATAAGAACGAGTCTTGAAATTACTGGTTTCCAGTCTTTTGTCCAATTCAAAGGAAAACATCAGATTGGCAAGTTTGCTTTGTTGATAGGTTTTCCAACGATTGTATTTTGTCTTGAAATTGACATCCTCGAAATGAATTTCGCCATTATGACTTGCAATGCTGGAAACTGTTACAATGCGGCTTTGTTCAGTTTTTCGTAAAAGAGGAAACAATTTTGCCGATAACACAAAATGCCCAACGTGGTTTGTGCCGAATTGCAATTCAAAACCATCTTTCGTTTCCCCGTGTGGCGGCGCCATCACACCAGCATTGTTGATTAAAATATGGATGCGGTTATATTCAAGACGTATAGTTTCAGAGAATGCTTTAATGGATTCCAAACTTGCTAAATCAAGCGATTTGACAACTAATTTTGCCTTCGGATGATGTGTGAGAATGCGTTTTTTTGCATTTTCTCCCGATTCGGTATTTCGACATGCCATGACGATTGATGCGTGTTTTTCAACCAGCGCTTTAGATATTTCGTAGCCTAGACCGGAATTAGCGCCTGTTACAATCACTTGTTTTCCTGATAAATCAGGGATGTCTTTTGTTGTCCATTTTTTCATAATTGCAGTTTTTTTCTATTATCTATTGTAAAGGATAACAAATAAATGTAAAACTTGTTCTTGCCCTTCAATTATGAGGTTTTTGGTAGCGTAAGAATAAATGTACTACCTTCATTAATCTCAGAGGTAAATGTGAGTTTTCCGCCAAGCATTGTTGCAAGTTTTTTTGAAATGGGAAGTCCTAAGCCTGTGCCATCTTCAACCAAATGTGTGTGTAACTGACCAAAACGTTTAAACGCAATTTCGGGTTGTTCTTTTGGAATGCCAATCCCGGTGTCTTTAATAAAAATTAGGTAATGGTTTGCATCCTCCCCAAGCCCAATAGTTACTCCTCCCTGTTTTGTGAATTTTAATGCATTGCTGATAAGATTATCTAAAATCTGCTTTATTCGGTTGTTGTCTGATAAAATAATTGCCCGACTAGCAATGTTCTGCAGGTCTATTTCAAGATATAAACCTCTGCTAATCGCTTGTTTTCTATAAAACTGGTCTTCGAGTTCTAATATAG
>CAYOUD010000195.1:0-3872 GCA_964407055.1 uncultured Bacteroidales bacterium
CTCAGCGTATCACCTTGTATCTACACAAAGCTAATCGCATGAATAATGCGGGTTAATGCTTTAACTTACTGCAGCTAACTCAAATTTTGGGTAATGCGCCATTATCATTGCACATCTTCAAACCATCAAATCTGCACAAAGAGAATGGCATGAATTTTCCGGGTTAATTAAAAAAGTATAAATGAATGTTAAAACACGATCAAAAACAAAGAAAAATTGCAAGATTTTATTATTTTTGACTAAAACTGTAAACAACAGATGATTCAATGGTTGGAATCACATATGGGAACCTGTAATTTTAAAGCGAGCACAGGATTGGATTGCCCGGGATGCGGCATGCAACGCGCAATTGCAGCGTTGCTAAAGGGAAATATATGGGAAAGCATACAGCTTTATCCGGGTTTAATCCCCATGCTTTTCACCTTTAGCCTGTTGATTTTTCATTTAATTTTTAATTTCAAAGATGGAGCTAAGTACTTAAAATTTTCATTTATCATAACAAGTGCTATCATTGTCATCAGCTATCTGATAAAAATAATTACTCAATATCGTATTCAATTTCATTAAAAACCGACATATGGATAATCAAGGCAAAAAAACTCAGAATCGCGGATTTGAATTCAGTGGAGAAAAAACATCTAAACCCAATCAAGCGCAAGCATCCGAACAGAATTCCGGATTTCAGTTTGAAACCACAACAACCAGTGGTTCATCTGAAAATCCTCCGCCAAACCCAGAACCCCAAGCACAATCGAACCAACCGAATTTCATGCAACAGAAGCTACCGAATTCAGGTGGAATACTGGCAATGGGAATCATTTCGATTGTGGCTTTTTGCTGCTGCTGGGGCGTAATCGGCATTGCACTCGGCATTATCTCTATCGTGCTGTCTGTTAAAGCAGAACGTACGTACAGAGAAAACCCCGATTTATTTACTTTAGGATCGTATAAAAACATGCGAGCAGGGAAAATAACAGCAATTATCGGGCTTTCAATTTCAGCCGTTTGGGCAATTTCTTCAATTATTATCATTGCTTCCGGTGCAGACATTCTCAACCTTAATGAATCCATACAGGAACTGAATGAATTCATTCAAGATCCGGGATATTAAAAAATAGATTATGCAACGAAAATTAATCGCACTTTCCAGGCTTGGATCGTTACTCTCTGAACCTGAAACTCATGATGACATAATGCGCGATATTATTCGTGCCGAACAGGAAAATCCCTGGTTTACCAAGGCATTTATTATAAAAAACCTGAAATATTGGGGCCGTTTGTTAACTCCGGAAAACTTAAATGATTTTCTTAACAAATATTCTCAACAAAGCGTTCAGACAAAATCTGTCGGAATTATTATGGCGGGGAATATTCCCATTGTCGGGATGCACGATTTGCTGATGGTCATATTAAGCGGACATAAAGCCATTGTCAAACGCTCATCCAAAGACCGGGTTTTACCGGAAATGATTGTGCGAAAACTTACTGAGTTCTTACCTGAAATTCAGGAGCAGGTTGTATTTGAGACAGAATTGTTTAAAAACACCGATGCCATTATCGCCACCGGCAGCAACAATTCAGCACGTTATTTCAATCAATATTTTGGAAATATCCCCCACATCATTCGCAAAAACCGTAATTCGGCAGCAATATTAAACGGCTCTGAAAGCCCTGAACAATTGCAGGCATTATGCGATGATGTTTTCATGTATTTCGGATTAGGTTGTCGCAGCGTGTCAAAGCTATATGTTCCAGAAGGTTATGATGTGACAAAATTTCTTGACGCGTGTGAATCCTGGTCACATGTTATGGAGCATTCCAAATACATGAACAATTACATTTATCAGAAAGCCATTTTATTGATGGACCAACAAGCCCATCTTGACAATGACTTTTTATTGCTTCGGGAACATCCTGACTTAGCATCGCCCTTGAGTGTACTGCATTTTGAGCGATATCAAAACATTGAGCAATTAATTACAGCACTCAATCTACTCAGCGATACCATTCAGTGCATTAGCAGCGATATCCCGGGCATTCCGGACAGCATTCCGCTTGGCACATGTCAAAACCCCGGTTTAAAAACATTTGCCGATAATATTGATAGCTTGGATTTTTTGTTAAATTTGTAATAAGACTCTGTGAAAAAAGGTCATCTTTTCATCGCTGTCTTAAACAAAATCTGAAAGAGCATGGATTATGAAAATTTACAAATTCAGAATATTATCACCGGAGAGTAAAGACTTTGTCAGAGATATTGAAATCCCCGACGAAAAACGATTTTACGATTTACACATGGGCATACAAGCAGCCTGCGATTATGATTTCGCGCAAATGTGCAGTTTTTATCTGAGCAATCAAGCGTGGGAAAAAGAAGAAGAAATCAGCATGATTGACTTGGATGAACCCAGTGATGAGGATGAAAAGCCACATTTCATGAAGGATGTACGCTTGAAAGATTTGATTACTAAGGCAAATCAACGATTACTCTATCTTTTTGATTTTTTTTCGGTGCGCATGATGTTCATTGAGCTGGTTGAAATCCGCCCGATGACACCAAAAGAAGCAAAACAAAATCACCCGATCTGTACTTCTTCTGAAGGAAAAGCCCCCGAGATGCAAATTATTGATGATGTGATGAATGTGGAAGATTTACTGCCGGATGATTTTGATGAATTTGATGACGATTTTCCAGAGGATTTTGAAAACATTGACGATTACGATTTGTAGTGAGCAAGCAATCCAAAATAATGCTCAGCATCAGTGGACCGACTGCTGTCGGGAAAACCGAAAGCAGCCTTCAAATTGCTGAACATTTTAAAACGGAGATAATATCCTGTGACAGCCGACAAATGTATAAAGAAATGAAAATCGGGACAGCGGTTCCTGATGATGCGGAGTTAGCACGTGTCAAGCACCATTTTATCGGGAAACTTTCCATCCATGATTATTACAATGCCAGTATGTTTGAACAGGATATTGTGCAATTGTCAGGCAAATTATTTGACACACGTAATTTGCTGCTGATGGTAGGCGGTTCGGGCATGTATCTTGATGCCGTGCTGTATGGAATTGATGACATTCCCGATCCTGACATGAGAATTCGGGAAGCCCTAATCCGACAACATGAAACGGAAGGACTTCCTCCGCTACTCGAGCAATTAGAAAATCTTGATCCGTTGTCATATCAACGCATTGACAGGAACAATCCGAAGCGGGTTATTCGTGCCGTGGAAGTTTGTCTTTCCAGCGGAAAACCGTTCAGCAGTTTTCACACGAAGCAAATAAAATCTCGTGATTTTGATGTGCTAATGCTTGGTTTAGAAATTCCGAGAGAAACCCTGTATGCACGCATTGACAAACGCATCGACATTATGCTGGAGCAAGGATTAGAAGCCGAAGTTAGAAAATTGCATCCTCATCAAGGCTTGATAGCACTCAAAAGCATTGGTTACCGAGAATTTTTTCAGTATTTTGACGGTAAAGTTTCTAGAGAAGAAGCAATCCATCTCATACGAAAAAACACACGGCAATACGCCCGAAAGCAAATCAATTGGCTAAAACGCTACAAAGCCATGCACTGGTTTCATCCGGATGATATTGAGGGGATGATAAATTTAACAGAAAAATATCAAAACAGGAAGTAAATTCTTTGTTTTTCATCATCACTGTCCGTTAACCCGAAAAATTCACCGCAAATAGTTAGATATTAATACCGATTGTGAATCAAAATTGCCGATACAATTCATTCTATTTCTTGTATCAGCTTTGATTCTACATCGGCATTATTTACTCCCGAAAATTGGGGATACCGGAATTTTTGATTTTAAAGTGTCATAACATAGGGTGCTGTTGATTAACCCGCATTATTC
>CAYOUD010000196.1:0-3840 GCA_964407055.1 uncultured Bacteroidales bacterium
TTAAGATATTTCGATTATTTCAGAACATTGTTGTCCGATAAAAACCGATTATTGAATTATATATCAGTAATTTCAGAATTAAGCAATGACCGCTTTAATATCATCAATAATTTTCTGCGCCAGTGCATCTGCAGATCCTGCGGTTCTACTTTCAGAATAAATCCTGATAATCGGCTCAGTATTGGATTTGCGTAAATGCACCCATTCGTCACCAAACTCTATCTTAACACCGTCAATCGTACTAACTGGCTGATTTTTATATTTTTTATGGATATTATCAAGCACGGTATCCACATTAATTTCCGGTGTCAATGCAATTTTATTTTTGGAAATCACATATTCTGGATAACTTTTTCGCAATGCTGAAACGTTCACATCACGCTCAGCAAGCAAGCTCAAGAACAAAGCGATACCAACCAGTGCATCCCTACCGGCGTGTAACTCAGGATAAATAACCCCGCCATTTCCTTCGCCACCAATAATAGCATCGGTTTGTCGCATCATTTCCACAACATTCACCTCTCCCACTGCCGAAGCTGCATAGTTTCCACCATGCGCTTCGGTCACATCACGCAAGGCACGCGTTGACGACATATTTGAAACGGTATTTCCCGGTGTTTTTGACAACACATAATCAGCAACGGCAACCAGAGTATATTCTTCTCCAAACATGCTACCGTCTTCGCTGACAATTGCCAGACGGTCAACATCGGGATCAACCACAAAGCCTACATCTGCTCCCTGTTGACGAATTTGCGCAGAAATTTCTGTTAAATTCTCCGGCAAAGGCTCCGGATTATGCGGAAAATGCCCGTTTGGTTCACAATACAGTTCCAAAACCTGTTCCACGCCAAGTGCTTTAAGTAATTTCGGGATGGCAATTCCACCAACGGAATTCACACAATCAATGGCAATTTTAAAGCTTTTCTGACGAATTGCCTCAACATTCACTAAGTCAAGCTTTAGTATCGCCTCAATATGTTTATCCTCGTAATCGGAAATCTCTCGTAATTCGCCAAGTTGCAAAACTCCTAAATAATGAAAATCCGAAGCATCAGCCAATTCCAAAATCCGTAAACCTTCTTCAGCATTCAAAAACTCTCCCGTATGTCGCAATAATTTCAAGGCATTATACTCCTTCGGGTTATGACTCGCAGTAATAATAATTCCGCCGTCAGCATTTTCAAACATCACCGCCATTTCGGTAGTTGGTGTGCTGGCTAATCCAATGTTAATAACATCAATCCCTAGGCTTTGAAGGGTAGCACAAACAATATCGGACACCATTGGCCCGGAAATTCTAGCATCACGGCCAACAACAACTTTTAGTTTCTTCCCTTTTTCTCTATTTTCTTTTGCCCACATCGCATAAGCAGATACAAATTTTACAATGTCTGGTGGAGTAAGATTTTCTCCCGGCATTCCTCCAATGGTTCCACGAATACCTGAAATCGATTTTATTAATGTCATAGTGCTTTAGTTTTTTTGTAAAATTAAAAAACCAATTCCGCATCTCAAAGGCTTTTCTCCGATAATATTTAGGGCACATCCCCGAACAGCGAAAATTGACATACATCACGTACCGATTGAATCTGTTTCGCTGTCGGAGTCGGTCTGCGGCTACTAGCTGTATTCTGCTCTGCCTCTGCCGTTTTGTTGCTTGCATGGGCTCATTCCAATCGCCATGCCTTCAACACGGCAGTAAGGCATCGCAAAACACAGGCTATTCGCCTCCGCCCTTGTGCAAAAAACAGTGTGCCAAACATCAAAAAGCATGCCCTCAGACCTTCGCTAAACGCAAAATGTGTGTTTGAAAATAAAGTCCTGAGCAAAAGCACATTCATTTTTATTCATTCTAAATTTGTATCTTTGCATTCTAAAACAACGCAACGTTTTCAAGAAATCATCAACTCAACTGATTATGAAACTATTCACATTAGATACCCCAATCGCAGATGCAATTATGAATCATCCGGATTTGATTGTCATCTTTGAGCGTTTAAATATCCCACTCGGGGTTCAGGAAAACAGCATTCAGGAATATGCTATACAATCAGATATCAATCCCGAATTGCTACTGAGCTTGTTTAATTTGCAAGCGTATCATCTAGTAAACGATGACATTGAATTTGACAAGCAGGACACCCAGCGCATCATTGATTATCTGAAAGCATCCCATGATTATTATACCACAGAATTTTATCCTGAAATATCCAAATACATTGAGCAGTTAATCAACCACAACAAGCAATCGGAATTTAAAATGCTGCGAAAATTCTTTGACGATTACCTGCAGGAAGTTGAACAACATTTCGAGTACGAAGATGAAATTGTTTTTCCTTACATCAGAAATTTAATTCAGGGGAAGACCGAAACAACAGACTATGCCGTCGAAAAATACAAACAGCATCATAATGACATTGAAGCCAAACTGGAAGACCTGATTTATCTCCTTGTAAAATTTCTGCCGGCAGGAAATGATATTAAATTGCGCAGACAGATTGTGGAAACACTTGCACGACTTGATAGAGATTTACAGATTCACGCCCGCATAGAAAATGAAATATTAATTCCACTGGTTGAAACAATGGAAAAGCAGAAAACATGACTAAAGCAAGCAATATATTAATTGTTGAACCATCAGTTATTATTGCAAACGGAATCGAATCGCTTGTTAATAATGCTTTGCCGCTGGCCAATACTGCTGTTTGTAAAAACATTCCACAACATGAGCCGAATTGTTTTGCCGATGCAATAAACTGGGATATTGTCATTATCAATCCTGTCCTGACAAACAGATGTCCAAACCTACAGAAAAACCTTCGGAAATATTTCCACGATGCCATCTTGATTGCACTAATTACAAATCTTTACGACAGAAGTTTGTGCGATATGTTTCAGGATTGCATCTATCTCAACGACGAGGAGAAAACCATTTTAAAAATCCTAAAAAAGTGTAATTCAGAGCAAAAATTAATGCTCAAAAATTCAGGAATCTTATCTGAACGTGAAACCGAAGTTTTGAAACAACTAGTTCGCGGCAAAAGCATCAAAGAAATTGCAGACAACTTGCACATTAGCAATCACACTGCACTCAGTCACCGACGCAATATCAGCGACAAACTGGGAATAAAATCCGTTGCTGCTATGGCAATTTATGCGGTGGTCGCAAAAATTATTGACCCCAACGAAAGCTTAGAAGGATTGAAATAAACCATTACTGTCAGATAAAAGTTATCAGAGCGTTTAGTTTCGGGTGGGTGTTGATGGCAAGACTTCATCTTGGCAATTTGCACCTATTTTGCCACCCATAAACTTTTTCGTATTTTGTGTCACATAAAAATAAAATCATGAAATATTTAAAGTTACTCATTTTTATCGGGTTGGTTGGAAGCATGTTTTTATCAAAAAAAACCCAAGCCCAATTATATGTTAATACAGATGTCGGGATTTATATTCCCTATGTTGAAGCGCCTCAGTCCCAACCCGGTTTTTTACTTGAAGCAAAATACGGTGTTACTGAATACCTGCGTGTTGGTGCAAATTTTGCCTATTACTTTTACTACCAAAGTTTAAGTACTATCGAAAACTACATTAATTTCACCATGCCTGTTACCTTGGTTGGTGAATTTGGTTACGATTTAAACGATTTTCGCCCATTTTTGGGTTTAAACTTTGGAATGTATCGTCAAGGCTCATCTGCCGGAAATATCAGTGCATCAAAATCCTATCTCGGTGCGGCAATTGTTCCGGGATTTGAATACAAATTGTCATATACTTTTGCCTTAAATGTCAACTTCAAGTATCACTACATATTTCTCGAAAACAATACCTTTAAAG
>CAYOUD010000197.1:0-3716 GCA_964407055.1 uncultured Bacteroidales bacterium
TAGCTCAAGCAAGCTTGGCTCTGCCCTCATTTGCACAAAATTTGCACAAAATTTGCACAAAATTTGTTCCCATAGGGTTTTCATCCCGATTTTCATATTAAATGCCCACTAAAAAAAATGGATTAACTTAAGGGAACTTCCCAATGTCAAATTAATATTATCTTTGTAATATAATATCAAGCCGATGAAAACACAAAGTTTATTGATTTTTATAGCACTGCTTTTCAATCAGATTGCAAATGCCCAGGAAAAACAAGGTAATACGCTTGCCGCAGATATTTTTTCAGATGCGCCTTACCGAATGCAACTCACAAATGAAACTGGAGATATAAATCCTATCCCGATTTATTGCATGGTTTACGATGGAGATGGAATTGGTGCATCGGTAGATTTAATGGGGATGGACATTTACATCAAAAATGCGCAGGACAGCGATTTTGGAGACAAACTACTTTTTGATACTTTACCGGATGCCGAATTTGAATCGCTGATAATCCAAGGTTCACCAAATGACGAAACCTTAGACATACAGAATTTTTATGAAAGTGGATACACAAAATCCTCAGAATATACGATTGATTTTACGGCACAATCTGCCATATTTTCAGACAACACTTTTGTACGGGTAAACCAAAACATTTGGTATTTTACTTTTTTAATCCAACCCGAAATTATAGCGCAGTATGATGATATTGTGGATATTAAAGTCTATTTTCATTTGAATTTGTCATCGGATGATGAAACATTCCTCAGGGTCTTCCGTTATAATGAAACTTTGCCACAACAGGTCGGCTGGTATCGTGGCGACACACATACACATGGAATACTTACTCAAAATCTTGCTGAAATTGGTACTGTACCTGAGGCAACAAAACTTGCCGGACAGCACATCGACTTAGATTGGCAAATTTTCACCGACCACTCCTGCGATTATGACAATTATGGGAATAGCATGCAAGAGAATTGGGAGTTTTTAAAACAAATCATTAGCTCATTAAATACAGCAGATTCCTCTTACATTTTCATTCCCGGTGTTGAAATGTCAGTTACAAATAGTAACGACAAAGTCATACATGCCTTAACTTATCCAAAAGAAAACAGCATAGAAAGCTTGGGCTTTTACGGCGATGGTGGCGGAGATGCAAGCAGTACCGATGTCAGTATTGATGATTTATTAGATTCAGTGCACCAAAATAATGGAATGGTTTACGCAGCCCACCCTTTTGCTGAGGGAGACAAACTTTCTGCAGCTGTAAGTGGCGGAATCTGGAACTTAGGCGATGAAAACTTTCCTCTGAATGGAGCGCTCTACCCGGTTGCCGGAAATGTCATCTGCAATGCTACAGAACTTGCGTCAGACCTATTGAGTAGTGACACTCAATATTTCTTAAAGCCCGGACTCAAAGGTTTTCAGATATGGAATTTAGATAATCGACTGATTACAAGCGACAAAGACAATTTTTACGATGCTTGGAATGTGACAGGAGATTCCGGCAAATCAGAACTCAGTCGGTATGATATTGAAGAAGATTTAAATATAGAAAACCGGTTTTCCCAGGGACTTCATGTCTATCAACACTTGCTCAAGAAAGGATTACAAGCAAAAAATGAGGACAATCAAATCCAAAATTGGAAAGCTTACATCTGCGCAGGAAGTGATGCACATGGTTCGTTTAATTATTCAAATACAGATATGATTATCGGTGTTAGCGGAGATGTTCAGCTTAATACGCTTGGTCGTTTGTCAACGCTCGCCTATTGCCCCAATGGAATGGGTGCACAGGGTGAAAATGTTTTAAAAGCACTGGAACAGGGAAACACCATCTTGTCTGACGGGCCGATTATTAGTTTCGCACTGAATGATGGCGTAAATGAATCGATTATTGGGTCTGATACAGTTTTAACTGAAGATGCACTGGCGGAAACCGAAATACATTTTGCGCTAAGTAGCAGCGATGAATTTGGAGATTTGCTCTATGCATGGCTTTATGTAGGAACAGAAACTGGAGAAACTTCATTTATGTTATCTGCGGATGAACCGGAACAAACATATAGTTTAGACGCAGTTTTAAACAGTATTTTTGATAATAACATACCGGAAAACAGCTGGATATATTTAAGGGCAGAATTGGGAACAAACAAGTATTTTGGCAGTTTATCGGATGTCTACAAACGGGACGGGGAAAGTTATCAGTCATATACAAATCCATTGTGGCTAAAGATTGAGACTCCAAATTATCTTCAAGCAGAGAAACACCCACCGGTTGACATTCAATACACTCTTGAAACGATTAGCTGCACAATAGATTTAGGAAGCAGAGCAATCAAGCGGGCATCAATGGTTTCTACGACAGGGCAAAGGGTTTTACAGATTGATGAAATTTCAAGCATCTCCAATAAAAAATCGAATATACAGATTCAGCGCTCAGCACTTGAAAGCGGGATTTATTTTCTTGTGATTGAATATGACTCCGGAATTATCAGCAAAAAAATTGTAAACTAAAATTAATGGCAAAAGCAGAAACTAAAAACCGACAGGTTTTTGGGCTTCAACAAACTTCAATCGTTGGCTTTGCTCCTCGTTAAAGATTAGCAAAACCGTATCAGTAATGCGATATGAGTTTGCTGCTTTTAGCGCAAGAATAAAGTCAGTTTCATAATCAATTTTCACACAGGCCATTTTGGTGGTAATAATTTTTGAAATCTCAATTTTACCATCAGAAGGCAGTTTATAATCAGCACCCAGGCCGTTACAGCCAGTATTTCCCGATATTTTTTCGTTCTCATTAAACACAATATGGGCTTCTTTTTGCGGTACTTGCTTTTCGGGAATTGATTTTCCGTTAATCATTGTTAATTTCCAATATCTATCAAGCAATAATTCCGTATTTGCAACTCTCCTAAGTTCATACATTTCAGATAGTTCTCCTTTTATTGGTTTTCCACGTTCATTTAACTTCACAATTCTGTCATTTTTAAAAGCATATTGATGATAGGATGGATCCTCATTTTCTCCAAGTAATTGAATCACATTATACTTTTGGTTATACTCATAAGTACCACGTGTTGCAAACTCCTTATCCTCATCAATGTAAGCCTGATAAATCTGATATAAGCCATCTTCGTCCAATTGTATTTCGGTATCAATTCCGGCACAGGAAGCACAAGGCAAAACACCATGATAAGTTCCGGCGATATCAGCCATGCTTACTTCAGTTGCAGTTGCAGATTTGGTTTTTCCGGTTTCTTTTTCGGTTTTACACGCAACAAAAAGCACAAAAATTGCAGTTAGAATAATTAATTGATTTTTCATTTCCATGGTTCTAATTTATGTCTTTATAAAAATCACACTCACACAAAGATAATAATTTTTATTTAGTGTTTGTTCATAATGTCCGATATCTGCGTTGTTGTTCAAATTTCAAATCCTCGAATCCGCCATGTTGCGGATACTGCGGTTTGAAATTTTCGCTGGAAATAATAATCATGATTTCATGAATGCAACAAAGTGGTTATGCGATTAATCGCACACCTACTTTGTTGCACTTCCATAATTTTATCGTTTTGGCCGCTACCCTGCAAAACAATGGATGCACCACTACCGCAGAAAATGTTATTGGTGGCATCTCCGCCAGGGTTTGAGAATTTTATGTAGCCGTCGCCAAGAATAGAAAAAATAGCATTATCCTCAATTGAAAGATCCCCAGCAATATTAA
>CAYOUD010000198.1:0-3704 GCA_964407055.1 uncultured Bacteroidales bacterium
AATGAATTGTATCGGCAATTTTGATTCACAATCGGTATTATCATCTAACTATTTGCAGTGAATTTTTCGGGGTAAAAGACTGTCCGAAATGGGCAGTCTTTTTTATGTTATTTATGATAAAAACATGCCGTACAATATGTAGTTTGAATGAAGAAAGGTATTACCTTTGCCGCAAAATACAACGCATGCATTTGTAACACTATTTTTGAATGGAAGACAAAACATTAAATATCACAATATGCTTGGGAAGTTCCTGCTTTTCAAGAGGAAAGAAAAATATTGTTGAGGCAATACAAGAATACCTCGAAGACATTAACATGAAGGATAAAACAAACTTCAAAGGAGGACATTGCTTTGGAAATTGTGCGGAAGGCCCTATCATGATTATTAATGGAAAAACATTCAAATCCATTGATCCCGAATCGGCAATCACTGCGATTGAATCCATGCTAAATGCATAACCAAAGCAGACAAAACCGGAATTCAAAATCATGACAAATTAGCTTGTATAATCAACAGGTAAATTGTATCTTTCGCTAAACTCAAAGTAAAACACATGTCGATAATTCGCATTAACAATGATAAGTGCAACCACTGCAACACCTGTATCAGAATTTGTCCTGTACAAGCCATACAACATGACAATGAAACGGTACAAATTGACAATGACCGCTGCATTGCCTGCGGAAACTGTTTTGTTCAATGCAACTCAGGTGCTATTGAATATCAAAAAGACGTTGACACGGTAAAATCATTCATCGATTCGAAACAAACAGTTGCAGCAATTGTGGCTCCAAGTATTGCCGCTGAATTTCCCGATGTCACGGATTACAGAAATTTTGTTGGTATGATTCGAAGTCTCGGATTCAACTTTGTTCACGAAGTTTCATTCGGAGTTGATCTGGTTGCCGGAAAATACAAAGCGTACATCGAAAAATCCAAAGGAAAATATTACATCAGCTCATTTTGCCCTCCCGTACGAGAATACATCCGAAAATTTCAGCCAAAACTCATCGACAGTCTTGTTCCACTGGTTTCGCCAATGATAGCAACAGCACTCGTTCTGAGAAAATTGCACGAAAAAAACACAAAAATTGTGTATATCGGACCCTGCATCGGACAAAAACTGGAAATTGAGCAGTTGGGAAAAGACAGCCCGATAGATGCAGTGCTGGGGTTTTATGAACTCCGGGAAATGCTTACTGCGGTAAATATGACTGAAAACACAGTGGAATTTTCCGAATTTGATCCGCCACACGGATACAAAGGCTCACTCTACCCCACCTTAAGAGGAGTTCTGCAAGCCGGAAACATTGATGACAACTGCACTGAAAATCAGATTATGAGCGTGGAGGGAAAAGCAATTTTCAGACAAGCAATTGATGATTTTTCCAAAATACCGACCATCAAACATCATATCAATCAGTTTTACTGCGAAGGATGCGCTATGGGACCACTAACAACACAAAAATCAATTCGCAAACTACAACGCAGTTCCCTCGTCATCAATTACGCCCGCAAACGCATTGAACTCTTAGACAAAAAAACCTGGGAGAAAAATATTGAAACCTACAAAAGCATCGACTTTACCAGAAAATTTGAAATTGATGACCAAAGACTTCCCTTGCCGGAAAAACATAAAATCGATGATGTCCTGATGCTGCTTGGAAAAGACAAACCCATAGATTTAGATTGCGGATTATGTGGATATGACACATGCTACGATTTCGCTATAGATGTTGCAAAAGGTTTGACAAAACCTGAAATGTGCGTAATTTTCAGCACACGAAACCGACAGGAATACATCAGGAAATTGCAAAGCAGTAATCGACAGCTCGCAAAAACACAGGATGCATTACAAAAATCCGAGATAAAAGCAAAAGAAGAACATGAAGCAGTAAAAGAAGCCATGCAAATGACAACTTCTGTAATGCAGAAATTGCCCAGCGGAGTTGTGATTGTTGATAAAGATTTGCGAATCATACAAAGTAATAATCGCTTTGTAAACATTCTCGGCAATGATGCCAGAGCCATAAACGATGTCATTCCTGGACTTCAAACAGCTGATCTTCAATCGCTGTTGCCATTTCAAATTACAAACCTCTTTAAATATGTCCTGGAGCAAAACAAACCCATCCAAAACAAAGATATTGCCCTTGAAGACAATCTATTAAACATTTCTGTTTTTGCGATAAAACGAAAAGAAATCGTCGGGGCAATCATCCGTGACCTTCACGAACCAGCTGTTCGACAAGAAGAAGTAATCACCCGCGTGCGTGAAGTCATTGATAAAAATTTGGAAATGGTACAGAAAATCGGATTCCTTTTGGGAGAAGGAGCATCCGAAACCGAACAAATGCTGAACACAATCATAGAAAGCTTTGCCAAAGAACGTAAAAATGACGAAAAATGAGCCAAGAAATCTTTATTGAAATAGAAGCCCATCAGGTCAATCACATTGGTGAACGCATTTGTGGTGATGTCTTTCTTAAAAAGCGCATCAAAGAAGACAAACGCTTTATTGCAGTCCTTTCAGATGGCATGGGACATGGTGTAAAAGCAAATATGTTGGCTACACTGACTGCAACTATGGCAATGAATTTCACTATTGAACACCGTCATCCTGAACGCATTGCAGAAACCATCATGAACACTCTGCCCGTCTGTTCTGAACGACAATTATCATACGCTACATTTTCAATAATCGACATTGAGTTTAACGGGAAAGTCCATATTCTTGAATACGACAATCCACATTGCATCCTGGTAAGAAACAACAAACATCTTCCGCTAAATTGGCAGAAAATTGTCATGAGCAGCGAAAAACACAAAGGAAAAAAACTCAGATATTGTAGTTTTTATCATAAAAAAGAGGACAGAATTCTCTTTATGAGTGATGGCATTACGCAAAGCGGATTGGGATCGGAACGCTACCCGTTTGGTTGGGAAAATAAAAATGTTCAGAATTACGTTGAAAACACCTTGGAAAGTCAACCCGGAATTTCAGCAGCAAAACTCGCAGAAAAAATTGTCAACAAAGCGGTACAGAATGACAGATACATGTCCAAAGACGACACTTCCTGCGCATCCGTTTATTTCAGAAATCCACGAAAACTATTGATTATTACCGGGCCACCAATGGACCCAAAAAGCGACAAAGAACTCGGCGAAATGGTGAAAAATTATCCCGGAAAAAAAGTGCTGTCAGGGGGAACAACAACAGATATTATTTCCCGTGAACTCGGTATAAAAGTGCAGGACAGCTTTGAATTTATTGACAATGAACTCCCTCCGATTTCCTACATGGAAGGAATTGACCTAGTTACCGAAGGAATTTTGACATTAAATAAAGTCAACAAACTGCTAAAAATGAAGCTCAGACCTTCCGAACTTGGCAAAGGCCCAGCAGATGAAATGATGAAGCTAATTTTAAAATCCGACAATATTGATTTCATCGTGGGTACCAGAATCAATGAAGCACATCAGGATCCAAATGTCCCGGTTGACCTCGACATCAGAAGAACAGCCGTAAATCGAATCGCCCGCATTCTGGAGGAGAAATATCTCAAAGAAACCAGCATAAAATACATCTAACCTGCATTATTCATGGAATTCCCTTTGTGCAGATTTGAATCATCTAATTTTTTGTGGTGAATTTTTCAAATTATTTCTCTCTCACCAGATGGAATGGTCCGGTTTCCTCG
>CAYOUD010000199.1:0-3667 GCA_964407055.1 uncultured Bacteroidales bacterium
GGTTAAAACTATTGAAAAATCTTTAGCCTGTTATTGCTCCTTTCATTACAAATCATTACTTTTAAATCCTGAAATAAAAATGAAAAATTATGAAACGGATTATGTACTTAGTAGTAGCCGGAGCTTTGACTGTTAGCATGCTTGCTTGCAATAATGCTGAAACTTCAGAAGAACCTGCTGCAGAAAAAACTGAAATGGAAATGTTAGTTGATAACTATGCAGAAGTGGTATTGAAGACAGATTTAAGCCATTTGTCTGATAACCAAAGAGAAATGTTGGGTATCCTTATTGATGCGGCTGATATCATGGAAGAAATTTTCTGGATGGAAACCATCGGTGAAAAAGAGGCGTTTCTGGCAGAAATTGAAGATGAAGCAACCCGCAAATATGCTTGTATTAACTACGGTCCCTGGGACAGACTGAATGGCGACAAACCATTTATGGAAGGATATGGGGAAAAACCCAAAGGCGCAAAATATTATCCCGCCGATATCACAAAAGAAGAATTTGAAGCATGGGAAAATGAAAACAAAAATTCATGGTACACCATCGTGAAACGCGATGAAAACGGAGAACTTTACAATGTTTGGTATCATGAGGCCTTTGCTGAGAAAATTAATGAAGCGGCTGATTTACTCGAAAAATCGGCTGATCTTGCGGAAGATGAAGGCTTTGAAAAATATCTGAGATTACGTGCTGAAGCGTTCCGTACGGATGATTACCTCGCAAGTGATTTGGCATGGATGGATATGCAGGAAAATATGATTGATTTCGTTGTTGGTCCGATTGAAAGTTATGAAGATCAATTCATGGGATATCGTGCTGCTCACTCAGGTCAGCTTTTAATGAAAGACATTGAATGGAGTGAGAAATTGGCGTATTTTGGACAATTTTTGCCAGAATTACAGGCATCTTTACCTGTTCCTGAAGAATACAAACAAGAAGAGGCTCATGCAAATTCAGATATGAATGTGTATGATGTGATTTATTATGCCGGTGATTGCAATGCTGCAGGTAAAAATATTGCCATTAACCTTCCGAATGACCCGCGTGTACACGATCAGAAAGGCTCTAGGAAATTGCAGCTGAAAAATGCAATGCAAGCTAAATTTGATAAAATTCTCGTTCCGATTTCTGAAATGTTAATTGTTGAGGAACAACGTAATAATATTAGTTTTGATGCATTTTTTGAAAATGTAATGTTCCACGAAGTAGCTCATGGGCTCGGTGTGAAACAAACCATTGAAGGCGATGAAACCGTACGTGATGCATTAGCTGATTATTACAGCGGATTGGAAGAAGCGAAAGCTGATATTACTGGTTTGTTTCTGGTAACTGAATTGCACGATATGGAAGTAATCACTGACAAAGTTCTCAAAGATAATTATGTAACTTTCCTTGCAGGGATTTTTCGTTCTGTTCGTTTTGGCGCAGCCAGTGCACACGGAAAAGCCAATATGATTGAGTTTTATTATCTGATGGAAAACGGAGCAATCGAACGCAATGAAGCAGGAGAATATAAAATCAATTTTGAGCGCATGAAAGAAGTCATTGCAGAGCTTTCCGGGTTGATTATTCAAACTCAAGGTGATGGAAATTACGATTTTGCCCAAAAATGGCTTGATGAAAAAGGCATTGTCGGTGAAACGCTACAAGCAGACCTTGATCGCGTAAATGATGCGGGTATCCCTAAAGACATCGTTTTTAAACAAGGAAAAGATGTACTAGGCATCTAAAAAACAATATTCATTTCAGAAAAGGCAAGCGATTTAAAATGCTTGCCTTTTTTAGTTTGGAAAAGTTTCAAATTTTAGAAAAGTAAAGACTACAGGATAAAAAAAACACCCGCTAAAAAGCGAGTGTTGATTGCAATAATTTTTTTAATTAATACTCATCTTCATTAAAGAAAAAATCATCCTTACTCGGATAATCCGGCCAAATATCTTCGATACTATCATAAGATTCGCCTTCATCTTCAATTTCTTGGAGGTTTTCAATAACTTCCAGGGGCGCACCAGAACGGATTGCATAATCAATCAATTCCTCCTTTGTAGCAGGCCAAGGTGCGTCTTCCAGTTTTGATGCTAATTCCAGTGTCCAATACATAAAAATTCGTCGTTTTAAACCTGTTTTTTTAACGGACTGCGAATGTAATATATTTTATTTGAATATCAAATATCATTTTTCCACAAAATTTCATTTGTTTTGTTTTGTTTTGATATATATCGAGCTAAAACAAAGAAATAGTCTGATAACCGGTTAAGGTACCGAATGATAACACTGTTGATTTTTACTGATTCGCTAAGGGCAACAACTCGTCTTTCTGCCCTTCGGCATACTGTTCTTGCAAGATGACAGGATCCTGATTGCGGATCGCCGCCTGGCATGATGAAATTTGATAATTCCGGCAAATTGTCGTTCATACGGTCAATTTCACGTTCCAAACAAGTCACATGCTCATCATTAATCAGCGGCAAATCAGAAATCGATTTTGTGGCATGTTCTGCATCATAAGCTAAATAGGAGCCGATCATAAAAAGCCGCCGCTGAATTTGTATTAAAATTTCTCGTTCCGTTTCCGAAATTGGGTAGGAGCGTATTATTCCAACCCAACTGTTAAGTTCATCAATGCTCCCGTAAGCTTCTAATCGCTCATGACTTTTTTTTACTTTATGCCCTCCAAGCAAGCCTGTGCCACCTTTATCGCCTTGCTTTGTGTATATTTTCATTTCCATAATAACTAATTTGCCGACTTAACAAGCATAGCAGGTTCATTGTTTAGCGTATCTGATTCAATCTCTCCGTCCCGTAAACGGACAATGCGCCGGGCATGTTTTGCAATGTCTTCTTCATGTGTTACCAAAATAATGGTATTTCCATGTGAATAAATTGTTTCGAATAGTTGCATGATGTCCAGAGAAGTTTTCGTATCCAGATTACCGGTCGGTTCATCGGCAAGAATAATTGACGGATTATTAACTAAGGCTCTGGCAATAGCTACTCGCTGACGTTGTCCACCGGATAATTCATTGGGCTTGTGTTCCATGCGGTCGTCCAGTCCGACAGAGGTTAAAACTTCAGTCGCACGAATTTCCCGGGCTTTCTTTTTCATCCCACTATAAACCAACGGCAATGTTATATTATCTAATGCTGAAAATCGCGGTAGTAAATTAAAGGTTTGAAAAACAAAGCCAATTTCTTGATTGCGGATTTCTGCCAGCTCATTATCGCTCATTTCGCTTACATCGGTTCCGTTTAGTACATATTTCCCGGATGTCAAACTATCCAGACAGCCGATAATATTCATTATGGTTGATTTCCCGCTTCCAGACGGACCCATAATTGCAACATATTCGTTCCGGTTAATACTCAGATCAACTGAGCGCAAGGCGCGAACTGTTTGAGTCCCCATCACATAGTTTTTTACCAGCGACTGCAATGATATTACCATATCCATATCAAAAAGATTTTTATAAAGAAACAAAATTCATAGAAATTATTGCATAAAGTTTTCTTAAAACTGTAAATAGCTTGACGATGCTATTGGTTTTTTAATAATAAATTGATCAAATTATTAGAAGATCCCTTTAAACCCGGAAAATTCATGCCATGCCCTTTGTGCAGATTTGAATCATCTAAACCCGCAGTCATATTTTTATATTACAAG
>CAYOUD010000200.1:0-3636 GCA_964407055.1 uncultured Bacteroidales bacterium
ATGCAAATACGCTTAATTTTGCGATGAATAATGCAGGTTAAAAACATCACAATACATGCGGTGCAAAAACGGGAAACAATCCCCTATTTTAAAAAGCAATTTCTTATTTTATGGTTTCAACCATTTTTTATAGCTTTAAGCTGTAATTTTAGCGTATGAAAAAACATAAAATACTTGTCACAGGCGGCACCGGATACATTGGCTCACACACAAGTGTAGAACTGATACAGGCAGGATATGAGCTTGTGATAATTGATAATTTATCGAACTCCTCGGAAACTGTTTTAAATGGAATTGAAAGCATTACCGGCATAAAACCTGATTTTATTAAACTGGACATGCGGGATGATGAAGCCATAAAACGGCTTTTTCAAACCCATCCGGATATTTCGGCTTCCATTCATTTTGCAGCACTTAAATCCGTTGGGGAATCGCATGAAAACCCACTAAAATATTACGATAACAATTTAATATCCCTGTTGAATTTGTTGAAAGCATTTCCTGAGAATCATTCCGCAAAAATTGTATTTAGCTCATCCTGCACGGTATATGGTGATCCGGATGACTTTCCGGTATCTGAGCAATCGCCCATCAAACCGGCCATGTCTCCCTATGGAAACACAAAACGCATTGCTGAAGAAATTCTGCAGGATTATGTAAAAAGCTCAAACGCCACATGCATCGCTTTGCGATATTTTAATCCGATTGGCGCGCATCCCAGTGGAGAAATTGGTGAATTGCCGCAGGGAATACCCAATAATTTAATGCCTTTTATTACTCAGACAGCTTTGGGAATTCGTGATGAGCTAAAAATTTTCGGAAAAGATTACAACACTGCAGACGGTACTTGCATTCGCGATTATATCGACGTGGTTGATTTGGCAAAAGCCCATGTGATTGCTTTGGAACGGATTTTAAGCGAAAAACAGGAATCAAATTACGAATTTTTCAATCTGGGAACAGGAAAAGGGGTATCCGTGTTAGAAATGGTTCAACATTTTGAAAAAATAAGCGATCAAAAACTAAATTATCGTTTTGCTCCCCGTCGTGCCGGCGATGTGCCTTCAGTGTATGCAGATACAACAAAGGCAAATCAAGTTTTGGGTTGGAAAGCTAAAAAAAGCATAGCAGAAACCATTGCCAATGCCTGGAAATGGGAAATGAATTACAGAAAACAAAACAATCATGAAAAATAAATGCATTTTAATTACCGGTGGTGCCGGGTTTATCGGTTCACATGTTGTGCGAAGTTTTGTAAACAATTATCCTGAAACACAAATTGTGAATCTGGATTTGCTCACTTACGCAGGCAATCTGGAAAATCTCAGAGACATAGACAATGCTCCCAATTATCGTTTTGAAAAAGGGGACATCGCAGACGAGACTTTCATTTCAACATTGTTTAAAAAATATCCTTTTGACGGAATCATTCATCTTGCGGCAGAATCTCATGTGGATCGAAGCATTACAAATCCCATGGAATTTATTCGCACTAACATTTTGGGTACCGTTGTTTTGCTAAATCATGCAAAGCAATCCTGGCAAGGAAATTTTGACAACAAATTATTTTATCATATTTCTACCGATGAGGTATATGGTTCGCTTGGCGACACCGGATTATTTACCGAAGAAACAGCTTACGATCCCAAATCGCCCTACTCAGCATCCAAAGCGAGCTCCGATCATCTGGTAAGAGCTTATTACAACACCTATGGCTTGCCGATTGTTATTTCAAATTGCTCAAACAATTATGGTCCCAATCAGTTTCCGGAAAAGTTGTTACCGCTGGCGATTAACAACATTAAAAACATGAAATCAATTCCTATTTACGGAAAAGGGGACAATGTTAGAGATTGGCTGTTTGTAAAAGATCATGCATCAGCCATTGAGCGGATTTTTAACAAAGGCGAGATTGGTGAAACCTACAATATTGGAGGAAATAACGAATGGACTAATCTGGACTTAATCCATCTGCTTTGCGAAATTATGGACAAAAAACTCCAACGTGAGCCAGGAACTTCAGCGTCACTGATTAGTTTTGTGAAAGACAGAGCAGGTCATGATAAACGCTACGCCATCGACTCTACAAAAATTCAGAAAGCCCTGAACTGGGAGCCATCGCTGCAATTCGAGGAAGGATTAGAAATTACTGTGGATTGGTATCTTAATAATCAAAAATGGATGGAACGAATCGTATCAGGAACTTATCAGGAATACTATAAAACCATGTACGATAATCGTTAATCTATGGGATTATTTTCTCGAAAAAGGCAAAATCATATTGGATTTGAAACGCCAACAATGCGTTTGGAAACGGATATCCATTCTCATATTTTGCCCGGTATTGATGACGGCGCGCAAACTATAGAGGAAAGCATCATGATGGTGGAGTCTTTCATTAAACAAGGATATTCGAAAATCATCACCAGTCCTCATATCCATGCAACGCGATATCGAAACACCATAAGCAGCATTCAGATAGCTTATGAGCAGTTACAGGATGCCATGCTAGCGAGAAATCTAAGTCTGAAAATTGAATACACGGCAGAGTATCATTTTGACCAGGAATTACTTTCGTTGATTAAAAAAAATGAAATTATTCCTTTCGGACAGGATAATTATGTGCTTATAGAATTTTCATTTTTCATGCCTCCGGTTGGCGTTGACAGGGTTTTCAAAATGCTTGCAGAGAAAGGTTATCAGCCGGTTGTTGCACATCCCGAGCGCTATGAATACTGGTACGGAAATCCGGGAATGTTTGAAAAATTAAGAGATATCGGATTTTTATTTCAAGCGAATATTCATGCTGCTGCCGGATTTTACGGAAGCGTTCCCCAACGGATTTTTACGATGCTAGCAAAAAACGGATGGATTGATTTTCTCGGCTCCGATGCACACGATCTGCCCTCTGTTGAAATTTTAAATCAAAGTATTTCCTTGCCCATTGTGCAAACGGTCTTGCAAAAAGGCGTTAGAAATCATGTATTATGATAGCACTTATAAAAATCAGCACGTTATGCCTCCTCATACTTTGCCTGACAAATAACGCATTTGCAGAGGCTCAGCGAAGCAATGATTTCGTTGTGATGCAAATAATCCAAACCGAAACCGGACAATCGGAAATTGATACCATACGCTTCGGACATTACAATGTCATTTTACAAGGAAATGATACGGTGAAACTTAAAACACGACACAAACTCATTGCCATTGCTGTCGATATACTGACAGGACCACTTGGCGGACATCGCATTTATCTCGGCACCAAGCCTTATGTGCCTGTGGTATATGCCCTCACACTCGGTGGAGGAATGGGCTTTCTTCCGGTTACAGATTTATTTGTGATTATTTTTACACGAAATTTATCCCGCTATTGTAACAATGACCAAATTATTATGTGGCTGTGACAGGATTTAGATTGCCACAGATCCTACCTGTCCCCTAACACCTAACTCCTGAACCCTGCTTCTGTGCTCCTCAAGGTTTCGCTAAGCGATGGAATATGAGTTGACAGTTAGAAAGCTGAAAGTTTATAAAGTTGAAAATAAAAAAAACCTGCCTTTCCCTGCCATTCATGCTAATATAACAAACCGGCAGGCAGGCGCAGAATGTTGAAGTATTTTGCATCGTTCTTTT
>CAYOUD010000201.1:0-3621 GCA_964407055.1 uncultured Bacteroidales bacterium
GTTTAGATGATTCAAATCTGCACAAAGGGAATGGCATGAATTTTCCGGGTTAATACAAATTTTTAAACGTTTGAATTTCAATGAATTTACACACTCAATGTTTTTTTTGAAGATATTACTTGGAAATACAATTCAAAATGCTGATTTTTGTTTTGTCTTTGGTTCTGAATTTAACAATCCGCCAAATGGCGGAGATGAAAAGGGAATGCCGTGAAAATCGGCAACAGTACCCGCTGCTGTAATCTCCATCAGAGGTTTTTGTACCCTGCCACTGTGCGCCACCCGGCGGATGGGAAGGCTTCAAAAACCGGAGTAAGTCAGAAGACCTGCCTCAGACAACAATATTTGAAAGCTTTCGGGTAAAAAGCTGGAAAAAGCAAAATTCTGCATTTTCCCTAAACCTGTTTGCAACAAATATTGATTAATTCGTAATCAATTATTGTTTGTAAATTTTATTATGAAGAAAAAACACATGAAAACTGCAGTCATTGTCGGGATTTTACTCGCCGGAATGACAGAGGGACAGGCACAACAAGTTGCCGATTTTGAGAATTTAAATCTTGAGACAGATTTCTATTATGATGGTGGAGCAGATCATAGCGGAACCGAAATGGAAACAGAGGAATTCTATTATCAAAGCCAAGGCGTTCATTTTTCTGTAAATCACACTGATTGGGGCGGTGGTTCATCCTCTTTTGGCGGAATGGCATATTCAAATCAAACCGACACTGCAACTGCAAGTTTTACGAATTTTTCCGCATATGCGAATCCTGAAATCAGCAGCACTTACGGAATTTACTATCCATCATGGGGCGTTTCTGATTCTATCTTTTTTGATGAAGCAGCAAATCTTCAGTCGGTTAAAATTGCAAATCATGCATGGGCATATCACTACATGAAAGGCACTGATGGTAGCGGCAGCGGCATTTTCACGGAGGGCGATTCTTTGACAGTCGTTTTCCGGGGATACAATGTAGAAAATGAGCTTGTCGGAACAATTCAAATTCATCTCGCTGATTTTACCGATGGAAATGCGTTTATTCTTGATGATTGGACAGAAATTGATTTGTCTGCTTTGGTTAATGTTTCTTATGTCAAAATGCAAATTAGCAGCAACGATGCATGGGCCCCAACTTACGTTTGCATGGATGATTTAAGCTATTCAACAACAAACGGTATAGAAGATATTGAAAGTGAAATTTCTGTTTATCCCAATCCGGTAACGGACTTTTTAAAAATTGACAATGCGGAAGGTGGAAAGTATCAAGTATGTAACAGTTGCGGTAGAGTGCTTGAAGTCGGAAATATTAATGCGAATTCAGAATGGATTTCCACTGCTGATTTTGCAGCCGGTATGTATTTCATTCGAATTGATTTTCAATCTCATCAGATTGTGAAAAAAATCATCAAATAGTTGTTTTCAACAGGGATGTTATTCTTCTATATCGGAGCATGGCATCCCTGCTTTTTTTCAATCTTCAGCAAACAATAAATTATAAGGCCGTTCAATTGCAGCAGCTAATTCAGTAACCGATAAATTTCTACTGTATCGTAAACTTTCCTTTCCTTGAAAAAATATCAAAATACTTGGCACGGCAAAAACACGGTGTTGTCCGGCCACATCCGGCAATTTTTCGGTGTTCACATAATGCATTTCCATCTTCGAGAAATTTGCAGCAAGTAATTCGGCAATTTTTGGTTTCAAAACCTTGCAAACATTGCATTTATCGTGTGAAAAATAAAGCAGAACAGCATCTTGTTTTTCAAGGGTTTCAGTCAATTTATGAAGGCTTTCGACAGTCTTTATGTTTGTATTCATGTGATGAAATTTGATATAAAAACCAATAATTGACAAAAAGGTTCAAAAGACTAGCTCTGTATGAGATATGAGGTTTTACGACTCCCCTGCCTGCCATCCACGGCTGGTAAACCGGCAGGCAGGGGAGTCGTTGTTTTTTTACGCTTTACTATTAATTTTGCCAGATAGAATTTTGTTATTTACTTTACAGAAAATGTTGGATTATGCTGAAGAACGTACCCCACACCTATGTCATTATTTTCGGATTCATTCTTGTCTCTGCAATCTTAACCTGGCTTGTACCTGCTGGCGAATATGAACGGGAATTCAAAACCATGGACGACGGATCCGTTAAAGAATTGATTGTGGATGGCTCCTACGAGTCCGTTGAAAAATCACCACAAACTTGGCAGGTTTTTTCCGCAATGTTTCAGGGATTTGTCAATCAATCCAACATCATCATTTTTATACTGATGATTGGTGGTGCTTTTTGGATTATGAATGCCAGTCGTGCCATTGATGTCGGGATTATGGCCTTTCTTCGATATACTAAAAAGCTAGAGAAACATCGCTTTATGCGACGTATTGGCGTGAACAACATCGTAATGGTTATGATTATGATTATGTTTAGCCTTTTCGGTGCAATTTTCGGGATGAGCGAAGAAACAATCGCCTTTGTTATTATTATGGTTCCTCTAGCAATTTCCATGGGATATGATAGCATCGTTGGAGTTTCTCTGGTGTATGTAGCAGCGCATCTCGGATTTGCAGGGGCTGTTTTCAATCCCTTCACAATAGGAATCGCTCAGGGATTGTCCAACATTCCGATTTTTAGCGGCTTTGAATATCGCATGATTTGCTGGTTAGTAATCAATGCAGTGGGATTTACTTTTATTTTATGGTATGCAAAACGTATAAAAGCCAATCCAAAACGCTCGCCCATGTACGAAGCCGACAGCTACTGGCGTAATAAAAAAGCCGAATTGACAGATGATTTTGAGTATAGCACTCCCCTATTTTCCTGGGTTTCTTATGCCTTGTTATTAGCTGGTTTGGTTGCTTTTTCAATTGCCTATCCGGAAACCGTTTTAAGCATAGGAAATTCATCGGCTGAACTTCCTGCCATTCCAATAGCAACCGGATTATTTGCAATAACAAGTTTTTTCACACTTTTAAAATCTCAGCACTTTTACATCCTTAATTTACTGGTCTTCACCATTGTCTTTTTAATTGTTGGAGTGATGGGCTACGGCTGGTATGTAATGGAAATCGGAACGCTGTTTTTTGTGATGGGAATTTTCAGCGGAATTGCAATGAATGCATCTGCGAATCGGATTACCAAACTTTTTATTGAAGGGTCAAAAGATATTTTATCTGCTGCGTTGGTTGTTGGACTTGCAGGCGGAATCATTGTTATCCTGCAAGACGGAAAAATCATTGATACCATCATGTACAGCTTATCAAAAGGCATGGATGATATGGGGAAAACCGGGTCTATGGGCGTAATGTATGCAATACAGAATTTTTTAAATGTGATTATTCCATCCGGATCTGCAAAAGCTGCCTTAACCATGCCAATCATGGCTCCGTTCAGCGATTTAGTTGACATTTCAAGACAAGCAACCGTACTGGCATTTCAATTCGGAGACGGATTTACCAACATGATAACTCCAACCAGCGGTGTGTTAATCGGTGCGCTCGGCGTAGCCAAAGTTCCGTATGACAAATGGCTGAAATGGGTATGGCCAATGATTTTAACTTTGGTTATTGTCGGATTCTTACTCCTATTGCCAACGCTGTTTTTGAATTTGAATGGATTTTAA
>CAYOUD010000202.1:0-2060 GCA_964407055.1 uncultured Bacteroidales bacterium
ATCAATTGAGAAGACAGGAAAAATGGCTTCATTTTGGCAAACATTGCTACGGATTGTCCGGTTTTTACTTTCACAACAGAATCCAACATAGCATATTCAGATTCAGACATATAATCTTTCAACAGTCCTTCCTTTAAAAACATGTGCTCCTGCATGGCTTCAACATCAATTTCATCGAGGATTAATTCTACCGCCAACGCATCGCATGTTTTCAATTTTTCATATACCATTTCATCAAAAGCAAACACCCGCTTATCCTGAATATGCACAGTTCCATACAAGTAGGATGTTTTTTTGTTTTTTTTGCTCACTTCCCATAATAGTGAGTTTTCCTGAGCAAAGGCAGAGATTAATATTCCGACAAAAATAAAGGCAAAGGCAAGTGTTTTTTTCATCGTTCAGTTTTTTGATTTGAATTACATAAAAAATAAAAAAAACTGCAACACCGAATGGCATTGCAGTTTAAAATTATCTAAAAAAAAGCTTATCGTTCACTTTCCATGTTCGGTAGCTCTAATCCATAACCTTTGATTTTATCTTCACGCTTGAGTAAGAGAGCAATTACAATTGCTAATAAACCTAAACCTGCAAAAATTAACATAGGATATGTATAATCGTAATTAACTTTGGTTTTTTCAATGCCATCCACTATGGTAACATCTCTAGAAATCACTCCATATTTATCAAGCACCCAACCAATTAACAGCGGCACTCCCATTAATCCCCAATTTTGCACCCAAAAAATCAAAGCATAAGCAGTTCCGAGTCGTTTTTCAGGAATAATTTTAGGAACTGAAGGCCACATTGCTGATGGCACCAATGAAAAAGTAACACCCAATAAGAGAATCAGGATTACTGCCACAAAAGTCATATCTAATCCGGGAACTGCAAATAATAAGTGCACAAGCAAAAGCATCACCGAACCAATCAACATAATGGTAGCTCCTTTTCCTTTTTTGTCATAAATACTTCCAAACAAGGGAGTAAGTAAAATCGTTCCGAAAGGCAATAAACTTGGGATAAACCCCGCAGTTTCTTGAGAAACTCCATATTTTTGATGCATTAAATCAGCAGCAAAATACAAGAACGGAAACACTCCTGAATAAAATAGCACACAAAGCAGAGCGACCAACCAAAAACCCTTATTCGAGATTACTTTCAGGATATCGCGAACTTTAAATTCTTCTTCCTCCTCAATATTCGGGTCTTTATTATCAGCCAAAGACTGATCCAGTTTTTTATCTTTAAATGTATAGTAAAGGAATGAGACAAAACCAGCAACGAGCAAGCCTAGTCCAAGCATCACAGGAGCAGACAAAGCAACGTTTGGCGTTGCGCCTCGCGCAATGAAACCGGCAGCAATCGGAGCAGGAACAGCAAGTGCTAATGCAGTACCGAGTCGCGCAGTTGCCATTTCTAAACCCATAGCAAGCGCAAGTTCTTTCCCTTTAAACCATTTTACAATGATTTTGGAAACGGTAATTCCGGCAATTTCAACACCAACACCAAATAATCCAAAACCAAGCGCTCCAACAGCAATTTGCATATCAACTCCAAGAATTTCACCATCCATTGGCCACAATTCGCGAATTGCAGCAAACTGGAAAAATGTGCCAACAATCATCGTCAGCGAAGCACCCAATCCCGTAAAACGGACACCCACTTTGTCAAGGATAATTCCACCGAAAATCAACATCAGGAAAAAGACATTGAACCAGCCATAAGCAGAGTTCCAGAAACCAAAATCCGTACTTGTCCAGTTAAAATACTCCTCAAACAAAGGTTTCAACGGAGATATCACATAGTTAATGTAATAGCCTGTCATCATCGTAAAAGACACGATAGCTAAGGCCGTCCAACGTGCGACTTTATTGTCGCGTAAGGTTGTGTAAATTTTCTCACTCATATCGTAAAATTTTTATTGGCAATGCGCAAATGTAGTTTTTTTCATTAATAATGACAATCCATTTGAAAAAAAAATAAATAAATTGAAAAAAATTGAATTTTCGGGTTTGAATGATTCGGTGCCTTCGAGACGATTTCGATGAAAAATCGAAATC
>CAYOUD010000202.1:2160-3604 GCA_964407055.1 uncultured Bacteroidales bacterium
CTCCAAGGCAACAGAAATACGACAATACCGATTAAACATCAAAATAATCCTTCACAAAAGACATTGCATGATTAAGCGATGCAATATAAACCGTTTTGCTTTTTTCGTAAGCATCATCAGAAGGAATTACAACAAGTAGTTTATTAGATTTTACATCAGCTTGTGAAATGTAATTGCCTTTCGATAATTTCGGACTAAGTGATGCTTTACATTCAACAGCAAGGGTTTTCCCAGCGTATTCAAGTACAAAATCAACTTCAGCACCTTGTGTCGTACGGTAAAAGTATATGTTTAGTTTTGTACACAGTGCTTTCAGATGTTGTAGCACAAGCGATTCCCATACTGAACCAAGTAAAACATGACCTGATAACTGATTAAAACTCCTGATATCTGCAAATGCACAAATTAATCCGGTGTCATTAAGATAAAGCTCCGGTGATCTAATTATGCGTTTCTTAAGATTAGAAAACCAGGGAGGAACAAACTCAAGCATAAATGTCTGTTGAAGTAAATCGAGATAATTCTTTAATGTAGGATAACTAACATTCAGCGAGTCACACAATTGTGCGTAATTTTGCACCTGCCCATTGTTTTGAGCCAGCATTTGCCACAAACGCCTCATTGCTTCAGGCATAATATTACTCCATTGCAAAATATCCCGTTCAATAAAGGTAATTATAAAATTATCCTTCCATGATTCTGAAATTTCTTGTTCTCTAGCTAATAAACTCCCGGGGAAACCACCTTTCACCAAGTAGTCTTCCATCGAATAAATATGTTCTATTTCTTGATAAAGAAAGGGCGTTAAGCGATGGTATGAAATACGACCAGCTAAGGTTTCAGCGCTTTGTTTGATTAAATCTTGTGATGCAGAACCAAGCACTAAAAAGTGACCGGAACCTGACCACTCATCAACTAAACTGCGGATGATGGGAAACAAATCAGGCTTTCTTTGGATTTCATCAATACAAATTAACTTAGTTTTGTTTGTTTGAAAAAACCATTCGGCATCATCAAGTTTTTGTAAATCAGATGGCCTTTCCAAATCTAGATAAATCGTTTGTTCATAGTTTTGCAATAAATGTTTTGCCATAGTGGATTTTCCACACTGTCGCGGTCCTAAAATGGCTGTTACAGGATAATGCTCCAAACTCTTTGTTACTTTTTCCTCTAAATATCGTTTATAATACATTTTACCATGTTATTAATAAGGCCTTATTTAATAATCTCATGGTAAATATAGGGGATTTTGTGTGGATTCCCAAGTTTATTACTGTCAAAATTGTAATTATATTCGTTTTTCACTAATCGGTGCCTTCGAGACGAGCCTCAGATCGACTAAGCTCACGGCAGCGCGTCCCTCGGCTCTCCTCAGTCACCTACTTAGTCTCTGCAAGAAAACTACTGTTTTTCAGTCTCTGATAAGAAAACGTCAAAGATAAGA
>CAYOUD010000203.1:0-3471 GCA_964407055.1 uncultured Bacteroidales bacterium
ATACCGATTGTGAATCAAAATTGCCGATACAATTCATTTAATTTCTTGTATCAGCTTTGATTCTACATCGGCATTATTTACTCCCGAAAATCGGGGATACCGGAGTTTTTGATTTTAAAGTGGTATCAGATGTTAACATAAGGTTCTGTTGGTTAATATTTTAACTTACTGCAACCCATTTTTCTATTAACTCAAATTTGCAGAAAGAGAATGGCATGAATTTTCCGGGTTAAGATATAAATGAAAAATTATTTTCCAGTGGCTTGTGTCAGGTATCAGGATTTAGGAGCATTGTGTGAGAAATCTGTTTGGGGAGGCATTGAATGACAATTGATTTTTCGCCTCACCGCCCTAGCGCATTTTGGTGCACATAGTAAGGTGACTGAGGAGAGCAGAGGGACGCGGCTCGTTTCGAAGGCGTCGGTTCTACTTTCTAACTTTTCAACTTTCTACTTTCTATCTCTCATCCTTCGGGAATATTTCTTAATTTCGCTGCGAATTGAATCGTCAGATAATTATGGAGTACAATTTTAACGCAATTGAAAAAAAGTGGCAGGAATATTGGAGTAAAAACCAAACGTATAAAGTCACAGAAGACACATCAAAACCGAAATATTATGTGTTGGATATGTTTCCTTATCCATCCGGTGCAGGTTTGCATGTGGGGCATCCTTTAGGATACATTGCTTCTGATATTTACTCTCGTTTCAAAACACTCAAAGGCTTTAATGTGCTTCACCCAATGGGATACGATGCTTACGGACTGCCTGCAGAACAATATGCAATTCAAACCGGAACGCATCCCGCAATCACAACCGAAAAAAATATTGCACGATATCGTCAGCAACTGGATCAACTCGGCTTTAGTTTCGACTGGTCGCGTGAAGTGCAAACTTGCGACCCGAAATATTACAAATGGACACAATGGACTTTCATTCAATTATTTAACCATTGGTACGATAATGCACAAGCAAAAGCGAGTAAAATTGATGCGCTGATTTCTCACTTTGAAACCGAAGGGTCTGCCAACCTAAATGTTGCTTGTGACGAGCATAAAGCATTTACTGCGGATGATTGGAAACAAATGAGCGAAAAAGAACAATCCGATATGCTCATGAATTATCGTTTGGCTTATTTGTCAGATACCATGGTGAACTGGTGTCCTGCATTGGGAACCGTGCTTGCGAATGATGAGGTGAAAGACGGATTTTCTGAACGTGGCGGGCATCCCGTTGAACGGAAAATCATGAAACAGTGGTCTTTACGGATTACTGCTTATGCTGAACGCTTATTGCAAGGTTTGGACAAAGTGGATTGGTCGGATTCGCTTCGAGAAATGCAAAAATATTGGATCGGAAAATCCAGCGGTGCATCGGTGAATTTTACGTTGGAAGAACACGGAGACACTATCGAGGTGTTTACAACTCGCCCTGACACCTTATGGGGAACCACTTTTATGGTTATGGCACCCGAGCATAAGCTTGTCGAAAAAATGACCACTGGTCAACAGCGTGATGAAGTGGAAAAATATGTAACATGGGCAAAAAATCGTTCGGAACGTGAACGTCAAATGGAAGGTAAGCAAGTAACTGGAGTATTTACCGGAGCATACGGCATCAACCCGTTGAATGGAGCTCGCTTACCGATTTATATTGCTGATTATGTCCTTTCCGGATACGGAACCGGAGCAATTATGGCCGTTCCCGGACACGATAGCCGTGATTTTAAATTTGCAAGACATTTTAATTTGCCCGTGATTCAGGTGGTTGTACCGGAAGGTGAGAAACCTGAAAATACCGATGAATGGGAAGACAGCAAAGATTTCAAAGAAGGAACGCTCATTAATTCTGGGGACATTAACGGACTCATTGTGAAAGATGCAATTGATGCTGTAATTGAAATGCTGGAAGAAAAAGAAATCGGCTATGCCAAAGTGAATTTCAAATTGCGCGATGCCATTTTCTCACGTCAGAGATATTGGGGAGAACCTTTCCCTGTATATTATAAAAATGGGATTCCACAATGTCTGGATGAAGATAACTTGCCGCTAAATTTACCCGAAGTCGATAAATATTTACCGACAGAAGCCGGTGAACCGCCATTAGCACGTGCAGAAAACTGGGAAACGAAAGATGGACATCCTCTGGAAACCAATACTATGCCCGGATTTGCCGGTTCCAGCGGATATTATCTCCGTTACATGGATCCATACAATGAAAATCAATATTTTTCACCGGAAGCTGTCAATTATTGGCAAGATGTGGATTTATATATCGGTGGTGCCGAACATGCTACCGGACACTTGATTTATGCCCGTTTTTGGAATAAATTTTTGTTTGATATCGGATTATCCGTAAAGGAAGAGCCATTTAAAAAGCTCATTAATCAAGGAATGATACAAGGACGCTCAAACTTTGTGTACAGAGTAAAAAACACCAATCAGTTTGTCAGCTATGGTTTGAGAAAACAGTACGATACTATGCCTCAGCATGTAGATATCAATTTGGTGAACAACGATGTGCTTGATGTTGAAGCGTTCAAACAATGGCGTGCAGAATTTGCAGATGCAGAATTCATACTTGAGGATGGAAAATACATCTGCGGATGGGAAGTGGAAAAAATGTCCAAATCAAAATATAATGTCCAGAACCCGGATGATTTGGTGGAGCAATACGGTGCGGATACATTGAGAATGTACGAAATGTTCCTTGGTCCGATTGAGGCGCATAAACCTTGGGATACCAACGGCATCGAAGGGGTTTCTCGTTTTGTTAAAAAATTCTGGCGCTTATTTCATAACAATGAAAATGGATTGTCTGTTAGTGAAGAAACAGCCGATGCAAAAGCGAAAAAAGTATTGCATGCCTGCATCAAAAAAACCGGCGAAGCCATTGAACGTTTCTCTTTTAATACCTGCATCAGTAATTTCATGATTACTACCAATGAGTTGGCAGATTTGAAAGCAAATCAACGAGAAATTCTGGAGCCGATGACAATATTGATTGCTCCTTTTGCACCTCATCTTGCTGAAGAATTGTGGTCATTGCTTGGACATGAGGAATCGGTAACAAAAGCTGCTTTCCCGGAATATGATGCGGCCCTCTTGGTTGAAAACAGCCACGAGTACCCGGTTTCTTTCAATGGAAAAATGCGCTTTAAACAAGAATTTCCTTTGGACATGAGCAAAGATGACATTCAAAAAGCCATTTTGGAACATGAAAATGCACAGAAATGGTTAGAAGGTAAACAAGTGGTGAAATTTATTCTTGTTTCGAAGAAAATCATCAATGTAGTGGTGAAATAAGCTTTTCTAATTAGCACATCTTTTTTCAAAGTTTAGAAGTCCCCTTAAGACAAAGTTTTTGTTGAATCCCGTTCAGAATTCTGAGTTTGACGCATTGTTATGTTTGTTCACGTTGATTTCAGTTCAGTAAAAAACGTTTTATCGATGTTGAAAATCCCGTACTTTGA
>CAYOUD010000204.1:0-3433 GCA_964407055.1 uncultured Bacteroidales bacterium
TGGCGGACAGCTTTAATATTTTAAAAGTTGCTGTATTATTTTTTTACAATTTTTGCAATTTCTTTGAATGCTTTTGGATCATTCATTGCAAGGTCGGCGAGTACTTTACGGTTTAGTTCAATTCCTTGTTTGTGAATACCGCCCATAAATTGTGAGTAGGACATTCCATAAAGTCTTGACGCTGCGTTGATACGTTGTATCCACAGTCTTCTAAACATCCGTTTTTTCGCTTTGCGATCACGGTAAGCATAACATAGCGCTTTTTCATAGCTATTTTTTGCAACCGTCCAAACGTTTTTACGTGCACCAAAATACCCTCTGGTTTGTTTCAGTACTTTTTTTCTGCGAGCCCTTGAGGCTACTGCATTTACACTTCTTGGCATAATTTTTTGTTTTGTGATTCAGCGTCCGTCCACCGACAGATCTTTCAGCTAAACCAGGTTAATAACTTAGTTTTTGAAAATTAATCGAGGAGATTATTTCATTCCCAATTGATGTTTGATACTGTCTTCAGCAGTTTTATCAACTGTTGTGAAATGTCCCAATTTGCGTTTGCGCTTTTTTGACTTTTTAGTCAAAATGTGGCTTTTGTACGCATGTTTTCTCTTAATTTTCCCACTTCCGGTGATTTGGAATCTTTTCTTTGCACCGGATTTTGTTTTCATCTTAGGCATATACCACTTGTTTTGATTAAAAAAAATTATTTCTTATTTTTTGCTGTTACCTTGGGCGAGAAGAACATAATCATTCGTTTTCCTTCCAACTTTGGTAACTGATCAACCTTTCCGTATTCTTCAAGATCTTGTGCTAATCTCAGTAACAGAATTTCACCTTGCTCTTTAAACAAGATAGACCGACCTTTGAAAAACACAAACGCTTTTACTTTTGCACCATCCTGCAGGAATTTTTTTGCATGATTTAATTTGAAATTATAATCATGATCATCCGTGTTAGGGCCAAAGCGTACCTCTTTAACCACCATTTTTACCGTATTGGCTTTCATCTGTTTTTGTTTCTTTTTTTGCTGATACAAAAACTTCTGATAGTCATCTGCTTTGCAGACAGGTGGGTCAGCTTTCGGTGAAATTTCGATTAAGTCCAATCCTAATTCGTCAGTAATGTTTAATGCTTCCCGAATACTGTAAACTCCGGGTTCACCAATGTTATCACCAACGAGACGCACTGCCGGCACCCGAATTTCATCATTAATTCGATACGATGGACCGGTGTCTCTCTTTCTCGGGCTATGTCTTTTTTTTCCTATGGCTAGGTTCCTCCTTTATTTTGGTTTATACTAAAATCTAATAATCTAATTCTTTTTTTACGTCCTGATTAATCATCTCAGCAAAGGCTTCAATACTTACAACGCCTTGATCTCCTTCACCTTGTCTTCTAACGGAGATGGTGCCGTTTTCAGCTTCATTTTCACCAACAATCAGCAGATAAGGAATGCGTTTTAATTCGTTGTCGCGTATCTTTCTGCCAATCTTTTCGTTGCGATCATCAATCAGGCTGCGAATATCGTAATTATTTAGCAATTCTGAAACTTTTTTTGCATAATCATTGAATTTCTCACTAATTGGCAGTATAACCGCCTGATCGGGAGTGAGCCAAAGCGGAAATTTTCCCGCAGTATGCTCTATCATCACGGCAATAAATCGCTCCATTGAGCCAAAAATTGCACGGTGAATCATAATGGGCTGATGATTTTCATTGTCGCTACCTTTGTATTGCAATTCAAAACGTTCTGGTAAATTGTAATCAATTTGAACCGTTCCCAGTTGCCAGCTTCTGCCAAGTGCATCTTTAACAATGAAATCAAGTTTCGGTCCGTAAAATGCCGCTTCGCCATATTCTACTACGGTTTTGAGGTTTTTTTCTTCGACCGCTTCTTGTATTGCTTTTTCCGCTTTGTCCCAATTTTCATCGCTTCCGATGTATTTTTCATGATTATCGGTATCTCTTAATGAAATTTGAGATGTAAATTCTTTAAAATCAAATATTTTGAAAATATAAAGTACCAAATCAATAATGGATTTGAATTCATCTTTAAGCTGATCAGGACGACAAAATACATGGGCATCATCCTGAGTGAAGGAACGAACGCGCGTTAACCCGTGAAGCTCTCCATGCTGCTCATAGCGATAAACTGTTCCAAATTCCGCCATGCGTACCGGCAAATCCCGGTAGGAATATTGATAAAATTTAAACATCTCAACATGATGCGGACAGTTCATTGGTTTTAACATAAATTCTTCGCCTTCTTGTGGTGTTGTAATCGGGCGGAAGGAATCTTCAGCATATTTATAATAATGCCCTGAGGTTTTGTACAGGTTTACATCTCCAATATGTGGTGACATAACCATTTGATATCCGCGACAACGGAGTTCTTTTTTTAGAAAATCTTCCAGCCGAGTTCTCAGGTCTGTTCCACGAGGTAGCCATAAGGGTAATCCCATGCCTACTTTTTGAGAAAATGTGAAGAGCTCAAGTTCTTTTCCAATTTTTCGGTGGTCACGTTTTTTTGCTTCTTCCAATAAAACGAGATATTCTTCCAATAGTTTTTGTTTCGGAAAAGAAATGCCGTAAATGCGGGTTAATTGTTTGTTCTTTTCATCACCACGCCAATATGCGCCGGCAATATTCATCAGTTTAATTGCTTTTATTAAAGCGGTATTTGGCAAGTGCGGACCGCGACAAAGGTCTGTGAAATTTCCCTGGGTATAAAATGTGATGGTCCCGTCTTCGAGATCTTTAATTAACTCCACTTTGTATTCATCTCCCTTTTCGGTGTAGTGTTTAAGGGCTTCATCTTTGGGGACATCTTTACGGACATAATCATTTTTCTGACGTGCCAGCTCTAACATTGTCTTTTCGATTTTTGGAAAATCGTTTTCGGAAATTACTGTTCCTTCCGGCAAATCCACATCATAATAAAATCCGTTATCAATGCTTGGTCCAATTCCCAGTTTGATTCCGGGATAAAGTGTTTCCAGTGCTTCGGCCATTAAATGTGCAGAGCTGTGCCAAAAAGCCATTTTTCCTTCTTCATCATCAAATTTGTGCAGTTTAATGTGTGCATCTGAATCAATCATGCGGGTTAAATCCCATATTTTACCATTAACAGTAATTGATAATACCTCTTTTGCAAGGCGTGGGCTGATATCTTTTGCAATATCCATTCCCGTAAGTGCTTCCAGGTACTCACGAACGGAATTGTCTGGTAATGTAATTTTAATCATCTTTCTAAATTTTTTACAAAAGTACAATCTTTAAGCTAAACTACAAACAGGGAAATGCGCTGTTTTGTTGATTGGAAAAAGAACAAGAACCCGGAAATTTGAAATTGTGAATGAATATGTCATATATTCACCCAAACCTTTTGCAGGACATTTTCCTACGCATTTATTACTGGTTTCCTGAACATTTTTAA
>CAYOUD010000205.1:0-3433 GCA_964407055.1 uncultured Bacteroidales bacterium
TAAAAAATATCAGTTACAAACCCTGTAAAACCTCGATTTCTTCAAGTAAGTTCCGCTGAAAAACAGTAGTTTTCTTGCAGACTCTACTTAACCTCCTGCAATACCGTTTTTTATTTGTGTGCTAAGCATTTGCCTGTCAGTTATATTACCAGCTATGGTTGGCATACAGGTAAACATTTGCAATCATTTATAGTTTTTCTGTTTCCTCTCGAAAATCGGGGATCCCGGGATTTTTGATTTTAAAGTGGTGTTAAATGTATGGAAAGGTCCGGCTATTTATTTTTTTTCTGCTTCAAACAGCTTGCGTTTGTGGGCTTTGAATTGTCGAATTGCTAATCCGTCTGCTAGCCCGATACGAGGAGCCATGAGGTTGCTAATTTTTCCCCATTTCATAATTTTTTTGAAAATCAGGGCTGCAGGAACGATTACATCAGCGCGATCTTGTCGCATGCCCATATCACTCATGCGCTCTTCAATTGACATGGCAGAAAGTGTGTCATAGGCTTTCCATAATTGTGCCCGACTAATGGTATAGTCGTCCACATCACCAAAAAGTTTTGTTAGTTTATTAATGTTTCCCCCCGAGCAAATGCAATTCACTTCGCCTTGACTTTGACGGATTTCCTGAATCCAATTTTTGAGCTCATCCCATTCTGTTGACGGCACTTTGTCTAGGAGTAAGCGAATTGTTCCGATTGCAAAGCTTTTTGATTTCACGAAGGCGCCTTCTCTGAAAAAGGAAATTTCCGTACTTCCACCGCCGACATCAATATATAGGGTGTCGTCGTATATGAGTTGCATGTTGGCTTTGGTAGATTTGCTGATGATTTTTGCTTCTTCCAGCCCGTCGATAATTTCTAGGCTTATTCCTGTTTCGTTTTTAATTCGTTTTTGAACTTCAATGTTGTTCGAGGCTTCTCGCATTGCCGCTGTGCTGCATGCAGCAACGGAGATTGGTTCATATACATCAATTAGCAAATTAAATGCTTTGAGTGTTTTTATCAGTTTTACAACTTTTTCTTCGGGGATGTATCCTTTTTCAAACACTTCCATTCCCAGTCGCAAGGGAACTCTTACCAAAGTTGCTTTGTCCACAAAGCTTCGTCCGTAACGTTCGTAAACTGTCGCGATTAGTAGTCGTCCGGCGTTGGAGCCAATATCTATTGATGCAAAAATCATAATTTAACTGTTGTGGATTGTTTTTAAATAGTCGTAAGTTGCCCATTGAGTTCGAACCGGATTCTCATTATTTGTTTTAAATTTATTTCTGAAAGTACCGTCTAAAACCCGTGCTTTAACATTATCCTGTAATTGAATATATAGCATGTCTAAAAGTTCATTTCGTATTGCTGTGTCGAGGATCGGGCAGGTCACTTCAATTCTGGTATCCAGATTTCTGACCATCCAATCTGCAGAGCCGATGAAAACTTTGGGGTCTCCGTTATTCGCAAATGCAAATATTCTGCTGTGCTCCAAAAATTTATCCAGAATGCTGATGACTTCAATATTATCACTGACTCCGGGAATTCCGGGAACAAGAATGTTGATTCCGCGAACAATCAGGCGAATTTTCACACCTGCTTGTGAGGCTTTGTATAATTTGTTAACGAGCTGTAAATCTGCAAGATTATTTAGTTTTAACGTAATCCATGCCGTTTCCCTATTTTCATGGTTTTCAATTTCTTTTTCTATCATCTTCATGAAGTAATTTCGTGTGCTGAAAGGGCTGACGATGAGATTTCTGAATCGGAATTGCTTAAAACTTGCTTCGAAAAGTTCAAAGACTTTACGAAGCTCGTGGGCAATTATCGGATGTGCGGTGAGTAAGCCGTCATCGGCATAAAGTTCGGCTGTGTCTTCGTTAAAATTGCCGGTTCCAATGTAGCTGTAATATACATTTTTTTGTTCTTCTTTACGTCGGATAATGAGCAATTTACTGTGTACTTTGAATCCCGGAATGCTTGCAATTACCTTAACACCGGCCGATTGTAATTTTTCAGATAGAGCAATGTTTTGTTTCTCATCAAATCGGGCTTGCAGCTCAAGGAAAACAGTGACATTTTTACCGTTTCGAGCTGCATTTATGAGCGCATTAATTACGGATGAATGTGATGCAACTCGGTACAATGTGATTTTTATTGAGCGGACTTTCGGGTCAATAGAGGCTTCGCGCAGTAAATCAATGAAATGTTGAAATGATTGATAGGGGTAATGCAGCATGATATCTTGTTGCTTAATACTGTCGAACATGCTTTCTCCTAGGATAAATGCTTTATGCCAGAGAGGTTTTATGTTTTTATATGCATGTTTTTTCCCGATTAGATTTGGGAATTTCACAAAATCCTTAAAGTTATGATATCTGTCGCTTTGAATTAAGTGGTCTGATTTATTTGCGGAAATTTTGCCAATGAGTTTTTCTAGCAGGTATTCCGGCATGTTGCGGTCGTAAACGAAACGCACCGGGCTTCCTGTTTTTCGTTTTTTCAAACTGTCGGACATGATTTCCATAAAGCTTTTGGAAACGTCTTCATTCATGTCCAGCTCAGCATCACGAGTAAATTTGAAGGTATAGGTTTCGTAATGTGTATAATGAAAAATTGAAAAAATATCATCAAGGCAATAACGAATCGCATCATCTAATATCATGATGTATTGTTTTTCGTCGTCGCTCGGCAGGATTAAAAATCGGCCCAAAATATCCGAAGGGATTTTAATTATTGCAAAATGCGGTTTTGTCTCTTCACGATGCAAAATGACAGCGAGATAAATACTTCTGTCTTTTAGGTGGTCAGTGTCTTTTAGTTGTTTGAGCATAATCGGAAAAAGCTCCGGGCGGACTTTCTCCAGAAAATATTGTTTAACAAAAGTGCCTTGTTTTTCAGTTAATTTCGTTTCATCAACAATATGAAGATTGTGTGTTTCAAGTTCTTTTTTGATTTCCGTGTAAATTCGTGAGAATTTTGTGCCTTGTTGTCGGGTGATGGCATAAATATCATCAATTATTTGTTGAAATGATGCCGCGCGTTTTGGGTATCTTTTTTCATTAAGTGTAACCAAGCGGTGCAGTGTAGCTACCCGTACCCGAAAAAACTCATCTTGATTATTCGAGAATATTCCCAGAAATTTTATGCGCTCATGCAGTGGGTTGCTAGGGGCTTCCGCTTCCTGCAAAACTCTGTCATTAAACTGCAACCAACTAATTTCCCGATTTGTATATTGATATTTCATGCAAGTCTTCTTTTCATAATTTGAACGAAAATTACGTTTTTTTTTGCGGATAATAAAATGGGAATTAACCCGCATTATTCACTGCTTTTAATACAGCTAATTCTTAATTTCATCATTATCAAGTGAATACAACTTATTATCTTGAATAATTTAACCCGAAAAATTCACCGCAAATAGTTATACCGATTGTGAATCAAAATTGCCG
>CAYOUD010000206.1:0-3414 GCA_964407055.1 uncultured Bacteroidales bacterium
CAAGCATTACCCCAAATTTGAGTTAATAGAAAAATGGGCTGCAGTAAGCTAAAGTGTTTAGCAACAGCACTTTATGTTAATATCTACCTATTTGCGGTGAATTTTTCGGGATAAACTCGTAAAACATATTGAGATACAGAACAAAAGCGTTTATTTGTTAATTGGTGAGAGCAAAAAAAATAATTTTTAAAAAAATCCATACTATCCCAATTTTGTATTAATTTTATAAAAAAATCAGAAATGGATAAGAAAGCCCGGATATTTGAGATTGCAAAAAAGACATTAACTCTGGAGGCAGAGGCAGTAAGTCAACTTATTACATATCTTGATGGTGATTTTGCAAAGGTTGTGGAGCTGATTTACGAATGCAAAGGGCGTGTGATTGTTACCGGGATAGGTAAATCTGCAAATATTGCCAATAAAATGGTTGCGACTTTTAATTCAACGGGCACTCCGAGTATTTTCATGCATGCGGCAGATGCAATTCATGGTGATTTGGGGATTATCCAGAAAGATGATGTGGTTATTTGTTTGTCAAAAAGTGGAAACACATCAGAAATAAAAGTTTTGGTTCCGTTGATAAAGCGATTTGAAAATTTGTTGGTTGCCATCGTTTCTAATCAGGACTCATTTTTAGCAAAGCAGGCTGATTATGTGTTAAAAGCCAGTGTTAGTGAGGAAGCTTGTCCGAATAATTTGGCTCCGACCTCAAGTACTACTGCTCAATTGGCACTAGGTGATGCACTTGCCATGTGCCTGTTGGATTTACGTGGATTTTCATCGGAAGATTTTGCAAAAGTGCATCCCGGTGGTTCTTTGGGAAAAAAGTTGTATTTGCGTGTAAAAGATATTTATCCTTTAAATGAGCGTCCTTGTGTAAAACTTCATGATACGATCGGAAAGATTATTTCTGAGATTAGTAGTAAGCGACTTGGTGCTACTGCTGTTTTGGATGATAATAATCATTTAGTCGGAATGATAACTGATGGTGATATCCGGCGTATGTTGGAGAAAAATTTGATGGCAATAGAAGGAATTGTAGCAGGAGATATCATGTCAAAACATCCGAAAATAGTAGCTCCGGATGAATTGGCAGTGAATGTTTTTAACATGATGAAAGGCAATAATATTACTCAGGTCATTGTTATTGCCCGGGGAAAATATCTCGGGATGGTACACCTGCATGATTTGATGCGAGAAGGAATTGTATAATGAGTGTATGAAACAATGGTGGAAATATGGTTTGTTAGGCTTGTGTTTTCTTGGCTGGATTTCTCTTAGTTCAAGTTTCGCACAAACTATTCGTGTTAGGGGGCTTATCCTTGATGCTGAAACAAATGAGCCGCTTCCATTTGTAAATATTTATTTTTTCGGAACCGATATCGGTGGCATTAGTGATGTGAATGGTGAATTTCATTTGAGCAGTAATCAAGCATCTGATACTTTGGTTGTTAGTTTTATTGGGTATGAAATTCAGCATGTGCCGATTATATCTACTTATATGCAAAATATGCGAATAGAACTTCAGCCTTCAGTAATGAAACTTGGTGAAGTGATAATTCGTGCAGGACAGGATCCGGCAATGATTTTGCTGAAATTGATTCGCGAAAAACGTGAGAATAATAAGCTACGATTTCTTGAGCACTATGCTTATTCCGTTTATAACAAGCTAGAGTTTGATTTGAATAACTTGCAGGGAAATTTTGGCGATGCTGCTTTATTAAAACCGTTCGAGTTTCTGAATAATTATATTGATACTGTTGAATTGAGTGGGAAAGCATACCTTCCTTTTTTTATTTCAGAAACGGTTTCTGAGCGATATCATTCAAATAAAAACGACAAACAGATAGAAGTCATTCGGGCAAATAAAATTTCCGGGATTAATAATGAGAGTTTACGACGATATACCGGAGACATGTATCAGGATGTCAATATTTATGACAATGTGATTTCTGTACTTGGTAAAGGTTTTATCAGCCCGATTGGTCGTATGGGAAAAACGTATTACAATTATGTGTTGTCTGATACATCTTGGCAAGAAAACAGATGGTGTTATAAATTGGAGTTTACACCGAAACGAAAGTATGAGCCGACCATTGAAGGATATGTTTGGGTGAATGACACAAGTTTTGCCGTGAAATCTTTTCGTATCAGTTTAAGCGAAACGGCGAGCATCAATTTTGTAGATTCTCTTGTTGCAGAAAAACGTTTTGTTGAAGTTGCTGATTCCGTTTGGATGATTTCTTATGATAATTTATTCGTTGATTTTAATTTATTTGAAAGTGCAGAAGGTTTTTTTGGACGAAAGACCTCGCATTATTATAATCACAAAATCAATGAAGAGGTTGACACGACGATATTTCACGAAAGGCATGCTACAAATTTAATTTACAAAACGGATAGCCTCAGTGATACCGATAATTATTGGGATGTACATCGACCTGAAATTTTGTCTGGAAGGGAACGTGCCATTTATGACATGGTGGATACCGTTACCGAAATCAAAGCCTTTCAGCAATGGGAGCGCATCATAACCATGCTCGTTACCGGATATTTTGTAACCGGCCCGGTGGAGCTTGGCCCTGTGTTCTCATTTATTTCACATAATCCGGTTGAGGGCAATCGCCTGCGATTTGGATTTCGCACAAGCAACAATTTTAGTCGTAAAGTGCTTTTTGAGGCCTACGGAGCATATGGTTTTGGGGATGAGATCTGGAAATATGGAGGTGGAAGTAGTTATGTGTTTAGCACCATGCCGCGCAGGGCTTTGCATTTTCACTATGCACATGATTATATGCAAATGGGCAGCGGTTTAAATGCGTTGCGAACGGATAATTTATTGGGAACGATGCTGCGCCGACCGGGAACCATACATTTGCATTTTGCCGACCAATATGAGTTGTTGTATGAGCATGAATTTAAGGAAGGCTTTTCAGCATATCTCGGCTTACAAACCAACGGGATATTTTCCCCTCCAACTAGCAATTTCTATTTGTTGGAAAATGAAAATGCACAACGTAGCACACGATATAGCTTAACTAATCAAATACAAACTTCTGAATTGATTTTTGGATTGCATTATGCAAAAGACGAGAAATTTGTCCGAGGGAGTTTCGAGCAAGTTAGCTTGGGAACAAAAAATCCTATCGTAAATTTGCGAGTTGCATATTCTCCCCAAGGGTTTTTCTCCAATCAACATGAATTTGTTAAAACCACATTGAATTATCATCACAAATTTTTGCTGTACCCCATAGGCGAATTGCATTATGCCTTTGAGGTGGGAAAAGTGTTTGGAAAAGCATATTATCCGTTTCTATTTGTCCATCAGGGAAATCAATCGTTTGCTTTTTCTGATTTTGCATTTAATCTAATGAATTATTATGAGTTTGTCTCTGACCAATATCTTTCTTTTTA
>CAYOUD010000207.1:0-3405 GCA_964407055.1 uncultured Bacteroidales bacterium
GTTCGGCATTAAAAAGTAGTAAAAGAACTGGCGTAATCCCACAAAATCTGTCCCTGTGACTTCAAATATACAAATTAATTTGATACAAAATTCTATTTTCTGTTTTTTTTTATATAATTAATGCAAATTTAATATTGAAAGTTGTAGTTTTAGGGGGTTTGCGGTAAGGGAGAAATTTCGCATCAGCGTTTCGCTAAGCGAAGGAAAGCGCGATAGAAAGCCGAAGCGTTGAGTTAAGAAATTTTGATTTCAGTAGCCAGCCTGCAGTTTAGCACATTTAACCCCCAACCTGCCGGCTGGCAGGTAGCACCTAAATCCTAAAACCTAGCTCCTGATTTCCTGCGGAATTTTCAAAAAAATCATGTACATTTGTCCTTATGACATTTGTGCAGATATTAAAAGATATAGAAAAGCGGATATACAAACCCATTTACTTTCTCTACGGTGATGAACCCTTTTTTATTGATGAAATTACCGATAAAATTGCAAAATCGGTCTTGAGTGAAAGTGAACGCTCATTTAATCAAACCGTGCTTTACGGAAAGGATACTAACATGTATCAAATCACGGAAATGGCATTGCGTTTTCCGATGATGGCAAATCATCAGGTGTTGATTGTCAAAGAAGCTCAGGAATTAAAAGACGTCAAACTTTTGGAGTCTTATGCTGAGCAACCCTTAAATAGCACGATTCTTGTTTTTAATTATAAATATAAAAAAATAGACAAGCGGTTGAGGGTTTTTAAAACCCTTGCAAAAACGGCTGTCTTATTTGATGCTAAGCCCGTTTACGAAAATAAAATTCACGGATGGATAGAAACCTGGCTTATGGATAGGGGTTTGCAAATTGAACCCAAAGCATCCATGTTGATTTCTGAAAATGTCGGGGCGCAGTTGTCGAAAATTGTGAATGAACTGCGCAAATTACAAATTTCCCTGCCCTCAGGGCAAACCATGATTACTGAACAAATGGTAATTGACAATATCGGAATTAGCAGGGAGTATAATGTGTTTGAATTGCAGCGAGCGCTTGGTGCAAAAGATAAGCCAAAAACTTATCGAATTATTATGCACTTCGGAAAAAATCCCCGAAACTATCCGGCAGTTTTGACCATGGGAATTTTATTCTCCTATTTTAAAAAACTGATGATTTATCACAGCTTAAAAGACCGGTCAAAAAATAATGTTGCTGCATCAATCGGGGTTTCGCCTTTCTTTGTGGATGAATATACAAGAGCGGCACGAAATTATAATCTCAAATGTTTAGTACAAATTGTGTCAATTATGCGGGAATACGATATGAAATTGAAAGGCGTAGGTTCAGGCGAAACAAATGAAGGCGAATTAATGCGAGAAATGATTTATAAAATATTGAATGCATGAGTGGAAACGAATGGATATTATATCTTATTATCGGTGTAACAGGTCTAATTACATGGCAAACCTGGAGGGATAAGTCATGGTTTTATAAATTACAGTTTAACGCCTATCAGGTGATTCATCGAAACGAATGGTATCGCTTGATTACTCATGCCTTTTTGCATGTCAATTGGATGCACTTGGTTATTAATATGTTGGTTTTGTTTTCGTTCGGACGAGTTGTGCTTTATGTATTTGAGATACATCCGTCCTTTAACAACCCCTTGCTGCATTTTATAATATTATATTTTGCATCCATTGTGTTTAGCAGTTTATTCAGCCTTGCTAAGCAAAAAGACAATCCGCATTACAATGCGGTTGGAGCATCCGGCGCTGTGTCTGCAGTGGTTTTTACAAGCATATTTTTTATGCCCTGGAATATGATATATTTCTTTGGCATCATCCCAATACCCGGAATTCTTTTCGGAGTTGCTTATCTGGTTTATTCCTATGTTAGGGGAAAACGCGGGCAAGATAATATTGGGCACGATGCGCATTTTTGGGGCGCAATTTTTGGATTTGCATATCCTATGATGATTGATCCATCTTTGATTGCAGTCTTTATTAAAAATCTTACGGCATTTAATTTTTAAACGATGAAACAAAAGGCAGTATTTATTGATAGAGACGGGGTGATAAATCAAGAAATTGGTCGCTATGTAACAAATCTTGATGATTTTGTGCTGAACCCCGGAGTTTTACATGGATTGAGAAAACTTAAAGCTGCCGGTTGGATGCTGATAATGATTACCAATCAGGGTGGAATTTCAAAGGGATTATATACCAAGGAAAAAGTGGATTGTTTGCATGGTTTATTAAAAGAACAATTGTCACGCTTACAAATTGATTTTGATGAAATTTACATTTGTCCTCATCATGATGCGATTGAAAAATGCCTTTGCAGAAAACCCAACGCTCTGCTCCTTGAAAAAGCAATTGCTCGTTTTAATATTGACACGAACCAATCCGTGATGATTGGAGATTCAGAACGGGATATTCTGGCTGCTGAAAGTGTAGGAGTCAGAGGAATTAAAGTTAAATCCAATGAGAATTTTATGAAATCTATCGCTGAATTACTGTAAATTATGAGCCGACATATCATATATAATGGCGATTTAGTAAAAAATCAAGCGCTGTTTTGTGCAACTGATGCAGTATTAGAGGGTGTCAACAGGCTGAACTTTACATGGTTTGTCTTGTCATCATCATTGCCTTTTTATCAGGATGAATTTCGGAAACTTGAAAAATATGCAAATTATAAAGGCATAAAAATTCCTGCATGGATGACTGCTAATACCTTTGCTCAGGATATTCAGCATTTGTTTCAGATGAACAGAATCTATCAGGGAGGATTATTAAAAATGCTACTTTTTGTTGAAACTCCCGGTAAGGAAGCAAATTATCTAATGACTGCCGAATCCCTTAATCGTCAAAAATTTCATTTGAATTCGGAAGGATTGAAAGTTGATATTTTTCGTAAAAATCGCTTGTTCTCCGGTTCTGCCGAAGTGTTTGATGTCGGGGTTTCTGCAACGGAAACCTCTGCAATTAACAGCATGTACCAAAACGGATTAGACCAAATGGTTTTGTTAAATGAAATGAATCATGTGGCACGGTTTGTCGGAGCAAATTTTATGCTATTGGATAATAATACCATCTATACGCCGGCAATTAAGGAAGGTGCAATAGACGATGTCATGCGGGAAAAAGCCATTGAAGCTTGCCTGCGTTTGAATGTGAAAGTCTTTGACGATTGCATTGTGCATGCTGATGATTTAAAAACTGCAGATGAGATTTTTGTACTAGACCCAGTAAATGGGCTAAAGTGGGTGCTTGGATTTGAGGACAGACGATTCTATTTCAAGTTTGCTCCAAAACTTCATCAAATGTTAAATCAATTGTATTTTGGAAAAGCAAATGCGAGATAAAGTTGAAAGTTCATAAAGCTGAAACGCTGATAAGCGTGAAGTCCCGAACTCGTTTCGGG
>CAYOUD010000208.1:0-3374 GCA_964407055.1 uncultured Bacteroidales bacterium
TAATGAAAAATTGCAATTGCTGGTTGAATCTACGTTTTCCCGAATTTTAACAATAATTAGTATTCAGACATACTTTTTCTTATTTTTGCATGTTATTGATAATGATGATTTCTTAAGACTGGATATTGAAACGAATAATTTACATAATCATACTGTTGAGTTTTGTGCATTTGGGGTTTGCACAGTCGCGGATTCCTGAAAATTTGCCGAAACTTGATTATCAACCTGCTCATTTTGGGTATAGTTTGGGTTTAAATTCGATGGATTTCACCTTTAAGCCATCCTCTGAATTTTATAGTTTTGATACAGTTTTTGGTGTTGAAAATCAGAGGTATGTGGGGTTTAATATTAATATGATTGCAAACTTACGGCTTACCAAATATTTGGATGTGCGGTTTTTGCCTGGGTTAAATTTTGGGCAACGAAATTTAGAGTATAAAATTATTGAGGATGGGGTATATCGCAAGTACACAATGCGATTAGAATCCACCTTTTTAGATTTTCCATTTATGTTGAAATATCGTGCTGAGCGATATGGTAATTTCCGCCCTTTTTTGGTTGGCGGAGCTTCAGTTCGTTGGGATTTAGCAGCACAACGAAAAATTGCTCCTGACGAAAAACCAAAAATCCGACTGACACGATTTAATCCTTATTATGAAGTAGGTATTGGTGTGGATTTTTTCCTAGAATATTTTATGTTTGCGATTGAAGTAAAAGGGTGTTTTGGGATGCTTAACAATGTGGAATATGACGATTCAGAATATACCCGGATTTATGACAGATTAGATTCTAAAATGTTAATGATTTCTTTCCATTTTGAAGGAGGGAAAATTGACAGGATATCCTGGTTTGATAAATAGTCTCATAAAAATAAATCGAAAATTTATGATTAAACAAGCGGATATTAAATGCTCTGCAAAGCATATTAATGATATGGATTATGTGCGTCGGCGGATTGCAGAAGAAATTGAGTCGAAACCAGAAGATATTGGGGAGGTACGAATTGTAAAACGCTCCATTGATGCACGTGGAAAAGCGGTGCAGTATCATGTTAAAACGGAGTTTGTGTTGGGAGACGGACAGCTTGATTATCATGCGGAACAATATAGCCCTCAGGATGTTAACGCTTCGGAGCCTGTTCATATTATTGGAATGGGACCAGCCGGATTGTTTGCAGCGCTTCGTTTGATTGAACTTGGAAGAAAACCCATCATCTTTGAGCAAGGAAAGCCCGTTGAGGAAAGAAAATTGGACATTGCCATGCTTCACAGAGAGGCTGTGCTAAATACGGATTCAAATTATGCGTTTGGAGAGGGTGGAGCAGGAACTTATTCTGATGGAAAATTATATACTCGCTCCAAAAAACGTGGTGATAGAGATTTTGTACTCGGTGTTTTGCTTCAGTTTGGGGCATCACGGGATATTTTAATTGATTCTCATCCACACATTGGAACAGATAAGTTGAGTGGAATTATCCAAAATATCCGTAAAGCTATTCTGGATGTTGGAGGTGAAATACATTTTAACACAAAGATTGTTTCTTTTGATGTAGATTCCGGTGTTTTAAAATCTGTTACTACTGCTGCAGGTGAGCATGTTGCTGTTAAGCAATGTGTGCTTGCAATGGGACATTCAGCATCTGATGTGTATCATTGGTTTTATGAGAACAACTATCCATTAGAGGCAAAAGCTTTCGCTATGGGAGTGCGGGTTGAGCATCCGCAGGCATTGATTAATCGTATCCGGTATCGCCATTCCGTAAAGAATACATTTTTGCCACCGGCTGAATATGCCACTGCTGTTCAAACTGATGAACGAGGTGTGTATTCATTTTGTATGTGTCCGGGAGGTATCATTGTTCCTGCGATGACGCAAGAAAAAACCGTTCTGGTGAATGGAATGTCAAATTCACAACGTAATTCAAAATGGGCAAATTCCGGGCTTGTAACCGAAGTGAAACCTGAAGATATTTATCAATTAACAAAAGATGATTCTCCGCTTGCAGGATTAAAGTTCCAGCATGAGATAGAGCAGCTTGCATTCCAAAATTCTGGGGGAGGAATTACTGCACCGGCGCAGCGTATGGTGGATTTTTGTAAGGGAAAAATTTCGGCCAATTTGCCAGAATCATCATATAGTGCAGGTTTGGTTTCGTCACCCATGCATTTTTGGTTGCCGGAGTTTATGTCCAAAGCTCTAAAAAGCGGAATGCAGAAAATGAATAAAAATTTGCGAGGTTTTTACACGAACGATGCTTTGCTTGTTGGTGTTGAAAGTCGAACTTCATCTCCAGTGAGAATTCCTCGAGATAGGGAAACATTTGAATATACCGGTTTCTCAGGTTTGTATCCAGCAGGTGAGGGGGCTGGTTATGCAGGTGGAATTGTGTCGTCTGCAATTGACGGATTGAATGTTGCAGAAAAGATTGTTAAAAGCTGAAAAATCGATGACGCCTGAACGCGGCTGGAAGAATAAGGATATAATATGCTATTTATTATTTTGTTTGAATTTTTAGCAGTCAACAAGCAGATTTATATGTTTTTCATAGCACCACAGCCTGTCGCCTGCGTGCCGTGTAGGTATGCTGGCAGGTAAATCTTAATACCTTGCTTGTGTCTCTATTACAGTATTTCCACACTTACTGCTTGCTTCACTAATTCGCCATTATCATTTATTTCCATAATGATACCTGGGACATCAGTGAAAAAGCTATGAATGTAAGTGTAAAATCTGTCCTTTTTAATTCGTTTGGGCTTGAAATACCAAATTGTATAGATATCCTCAGCATTTGACAAGATGATATTTTCACATTGAATACCACAAATTGCTTTGCTTTTTTCTGTGGAAGTTATTGTGAAATTTGGATTATAAAGCGTGTCGTTTGCTTTTCGCTTTTCAAATTGATCAAAACTAGAAAACACCTTGTCCGTATTTGCGTAGTTTTCATAAAATGTTGAGGTACTCGTAATCATCTTTTGCTTAAAATCAACATCAATATACATTCGATAATCGGAAATTAAATACTCGTACCGGCAAGCTTCATTCGAAAAATAATCACTGGTTTTATATTCTTGTGTTGCAGCATAATTGATATAAGTCACCTGAATGTGTTTTGATTTGCTTGTTTCATCAGAAATAAAACTGGTACAAAGAAAAAAGCAAGCAAATACGATTATCGTAATATTTTTCATAATGTAGTTGTTATAAACGTGAAACGAAATAAGCTAAAGAATAAAATGCAGATGATTCAATACAAGCATTACCTCAAATTTGAGTTAATATAAAAATGGATTACAGTAAGTTAAAATATTAGAAGGTACCTTAATATATTGACATATGCAAATACGCTTAATTTTGCGATGAATAATGCAGGT
>CAYOUD010000209.1:0-3316 GCA_964407055.1 uncultured Bacteroidales bacterium
TAACCATTGCATTTGTCGAAGAAGGATGTTTACAATAACCGGATATATTATTCTCGATCTAAAACAAAAGCTGATATTAATGTTTTGATTGAGCCGGAAGCACAGAAACTATTCGATAAGTATGCCGGTAAAAAGTACCTTCTTTACTTTATGGAAGTAATAGAGGCAGGAATAAGAAGGCGTACAACAGAAAGGAAAAGCGAGGCACATTCTGATATTGTAAATAGAACCACCAAAAGATTAAAGCGGATATTTCAAAAATTAGATATTAATGTGAATGTGGGAACATACTTTGCTCGACATACGTGGGCAACCCTTGCACGGAAATTTGGAGATTACGACATTGTTCAACAAGGTTTAGGGCATTCTGATGGGCGTGTTACTGCAATTTACATTAAGTGCGATGATGAAGTGATAGATGAAACAAATAGGAAAGTATTAGATTATCTGAATAAATCAGAATGAGTGCCACAACGAATCATAATAACCGTATTGCATTTGCGATTAATCCAAACCAGCAATGTGTCCGATTCAATATGACATTCCCAATGACTTTTATAATTCCCTGACAGTTTGTGTGGATTATATTCGGTAGGTATCATAGCATTGCCATTGACAAAATAGTCATCAATAAAACGTTTAACTTTATTGTATGACTTAATTGACCTTCTCTTAATTCGCTTCATGTCCTTTTTAAAATAGCCGGTATATTCTACATTCATCACTTATTGTTTTTCAAAAACATCCCAGCCTTTAAAAGGAGTTGTATGTCCCAAATCAGCATCTCTTAGGGCTTTTTTTGTTTCAGCATTAGGGACATAGGTGATTTCTTTTTCATGTATGCTAACAACATCGCTTGATTTGGCATAATCACGTATGAATTCAAGAAATAACTTGCCTCGCTTGGTTCTCTCGTTTATTTTAACTTTATACTCCGCCATAATCTATTAGTTTGTACAAAAATACAAAAAATTGTTAATGCCTCTATTTTATAGATAAACGAAAATCAATTAAAAAAGTTCATGAAACAAAAAAGCCTCCATTGTGGAGGCTTATAAAACTATTGAAAAATATTAGTTTTCGCTTTCAACAACTTCTTCAAGCTCTCCACGAAAAAATTGTGTAGGGATTAATAGCGGACCAGTTACATTTCCTAAATTTGTTGTTAAGGTGGAGATAAATGCTCTCACGTATGGAAACATAATTGCAGGAGAATTGCTGTTTACAATTTTAGTTTCTTCTTTAATCTTCGTCAACAAATCATTTTTCACAGAAGTTTTGAATTTTTCTAATTTATAAATAGATTTTAATAGCAAAGTGCCACGATAAGTTTATCCGGTATATCCGCTTGATTTTCCTTCCCCAATTGCCAAACCAACATTTTTTGCCATCTTGCGGCGATTAATTTATTTTATGGAACACTATTATGGTGAAATAGCCGGAGTTGCAACAGCATTTTGTTGGACAGCGACTTCGATGTTTTTTGAAGCAGCCGGAAAAAAGATTGGTTCACTTTCTGTCAATATAATACGGTTATTTATTGCTTTTGTTTTGCTTGGAACAGTAAATTGGATATACCGAGGCTTGTTTTTACCACTGGATGCAAGTCTTCATAACTGGCTTTGGTTGGCTTTGTCCGGTATCGTAGGCTTTACCATTGGTGATTTATTGCTGTTTCAGGCTTTTGTGGTTGTCGGAGCAAGAATTTCAATGCTGGTTATGGCTTTGTCACCGCCGATTGCTGCTGTTGCCGGATGGATTATTCTCGGGGAAACAATGGAAATTCGTGCTGTTTTGGGAATGACCATTACATTAACCGGAATTATGATGGTGGTGTTAAATCGACCTGCTAAAACGACGGATGGGAAAAAAGCCCGATTAAAAGATTGGTTTACTAACCCTTTAGGTTTGTTATTGGCTTTTGGCGGCGCAACGGGGCAAGCCATTGGTTTAGTTTTGAGTAAAAAAGGCATGGCAGATTATGATGTCGTGGCTTCTACGCATATTCGTGTGATGGCCGGAGCGATAGGATTTGTAATTGTCTTTTTTTTTATGAAAAGATGGCATAAAGTGTTTGCAGCATTGAAAAGTCGAAAAGGAATGCTGTTTACAACCGGAGGTGCTTTTTTCGGACCATTTTTGGGTGTTACCCTTTCTCTGGTCGCGGTTAAGTTTACTTCTGCCGGAATTGCTCAAACATTAATGTCATTAACACCAGTAATTATTATTCTGCCCGCCGTTATCATTTTTAAAGAGAAGGTGACTACTCGGGAAATAATTGGTGCATTTGTGGCAGTTGGCGGCGTGGTTTTGTTCTTTATTTAGAAGTATCCGTCAATAATGGCTTCTTCAACATCTTTAAAGCACGTGCAAACTTCCGAAAAAAATGGTTTACACGCGGGTTTTTGCGGTATGTATTTGGTATGCATGAATGAAAAAAATGTAATTTTAATCAAATCGGATATTTGACAGCTTTTGGAATCATCTATTAGTCAGCCTTTTGGATTTGTGAAAAAATAAATGTCAAATAAACTTGATAAAATGTAAAGTTTACTTTATCTTTGTATCGAATCAAATCTTATAATCGTATGAAATCTCGTTTTTTATTACCGCATTGGTTTAAACCTTTAGGATTGATATTGCTTATTCCGGCCTTAGCTTTAAGCATTCTGATTTTCTTTTTTGATTTTGAGCCTGAATTTTTGACGCTTCATGTGTTCGCTTTTGCCGATATCATGATATTTTCCGACAGCGTGTATTTTGGAGTGATAGAGAATAACATTGCCAATGAGCTCGCTGGAATTTTTCTCATTTTGTCATGCCTTTTTATTGCGTTTTCACGTGGAAAACATGAGGATGAGTACATTGCAAAAATCCGTTTAGAATCGCTGCTTTGGGCAACATACATAAATTACGCCGTGTTGATTCTGTCGCTTATTTTCCTGTATAACATGGCATTTTTCTACATTCTCATTTTGAATATGTTTACTTTGTTGTTTATTTTTATTGTTCGTTTTTATTTCATCATGTTTAAAATGAAAAGGAGTTTGCCCGATGAAGCATAGTTTAAAAGTTGAGCGCGCAAAGCATGATATGACACAAGCGCAACTGGCTGCGCGTGTCGATGTTAGTCGGCAAACCATTAATGCCATTGAAAAAGGAAATTATAACTTGTCAATTACTCTGGCATTGAAAATAGCACATATATTTGAATCGACGGTTGATGCAATTTTTGAATTGGAAGAATCAGACTGGAGTTAGCCCGAAAAATTCACCGCAAATAGTTAGATGTTAATACCGATTGTGAATCAAAATT
>CAYOUD010000210.1:0-3254 GCA_964407055.1 uncultured Bacteroidales bacterium
TACAAGAAATAGAATGAATTGTATCGGCAATTTTGATTCACAATCGGTATTAACAACTAACTATTTGCGGTGAATTTTTCGGGTTAAACCTCATCCTGATGGCGTTGAAATGATTGATCAGGTGTATTACAAATTACCTTTTGGATTTCTTGGGCGCGGTGTAAACGCATTTTTTGTCAAATCCCGTTTAATTCACATTTTTAATTATCGAAAAGCAGCATTGACAGAAATGTTTAATGCGACATAGGTACCGGTGCTTTATGCGTTTTTAAACTAAATTATCTGTAAAACGTACTGTCATTAATGAAGTCTTTATCATGATGTCCGAACTCAATTTCTATCAATTCATTTTGTGGAGAGTGAATTATATCAACTGAAGGTAAATACGGTTTTATATCCAAAACCGGGGTCTCGTCAAAGGCATCAACACCACTAAGAAATAGTGTGTCAACAGCAATGTAATCTAATTTAACAATAGTAAAGCCTATGGGATTAGGGCGTTTCGGACTGCGTGTACTAAAAACGCCAAAATTATGTTCATGATTACTGCCCGGTGGCTCAACGTACGATTCCCAACTTCTGACTTTGTCGAAATGAAAAATCACAATAATGTATTCAAACCAATCCAACATACTGAGAGCATCACGGTAAGTGCTGTCCAAAACAATGAATCCGGTGCTGTCAGGGCTTAAGCTCCCTTGTCTTGGCGCACCTATTTCTGTAGTGTAGGGCGTATGAAAATGACCAATGGGTGTGTAGTTTATGGTTTGCGCTTGAAGCCCGGCAATCAGTGCGAGGAAAATAATTGGCAGGAGTGTTTTTTTCATTTTAGAAACTTTTGAAAACCCTTGCCAACGAAAATCCTGGAGCATCCATATGCAAATTTAAAAAGTGTCCGAATGGGGTTTGATGTGTCTCAAAACCTGAATCAGCCATGCGTTTTTCCAATTTATTTAGAAACTCATAGGTGAATTTCGGATCGCCTTTTGTTTCAGCCAAATGTGCAAAAGAATGAATAATCAATTGATTGGTTTCGTTCTTTTTTAATATCCATTTCAATTGTTTAACTACCTTCTTAAACAGGGAGGCTTCGTTTTCCTCGTCTCCATCTTCAACATGAATGAAGGCTGTTTGTACATTTTTAAAACTCTCTTTGCCACTCGCTTCAGGGACAAAGTCCAGCGTTTTAATTGTTGCTTCATAAGAAAAATCTTCACAGTATAAAAATAGTACTTTCATATTAATTTTGACAATTTAGTTTTCGAATAAAAAAGAATGAGAGTCCTGTCAGAACAATAAACAGTGCAAAAAAGCCGTAAAATCCAATTAGGGAAATCAAGATACCGCCAAATAATGGAAATATAACCGGCAAAATGCTTCCTGCGCCGGAAATTCCGGTGAATAGGCTGCGGTTTTCAATGTCGCTGATTTCAAGCAATACCCCGTTAATTATAATTTGATATAAACTTAAAAATATGCCTCCTATGAAGAAACTTATCAAATAGGCGAGTCCTGCAGTCGGAAAGAAAAGCACGAGCAGCGCAAAACTGACTCCTAATCCGATCATTAACATCATCATTTGATGATATTTTGCTTTGTCGTTACGAAAGTGCAACCAGATTCCCGCAACAATTAATCCTAAAGTTTTTGCCAGCAATAGGTTCCCGACCCCGTTTGCTGAATCCAGCATGTGGTTGTGATTTGCATAAAGCAGGATGAACGGCAGCATTCCGTAGCCAATTCCTAAAGTATTAATACTGAGCAAATACCACTTTAATCGTTGGTTGGATTTTATTGTCGGGATAATTGATTTGATTCCGATACGTATGGATTTGAACCCTTCCGGGATAAATTCTTTAACACGCCAAAAACCCAATGATGCGATGCCTAGAAAAAGTGCGGCATATGCGAAAACCTTGGCATAATTCCCTGGATATTCGTTGCTTTTTAATATTTCACGAACTAAAAATGCAGATGCAAAAATACCTGCACTGCTGATGACTGTTCGTAGTGAGAAAAATTGTTTCCTTCGTGCCGGAAGTACTGATTTTCCCAAGATGTCTGTATAAGGGATATTGGCAAATGCACCGGAAAATGAGAAAATTGTAATGATGAAAAAGATAAACGGAATAATCAATTCGCCGGATAAACTTCCGGAAAATGCAAATATAAGTGCCATACCCAATAATGTGAGGATCCGCAGATTAATGGCTCCCAGCAGTAATGGTTTTTTTCGTTGTGCGCCTGAAATTGGTGCGATAAACAGAATTTGCGAAAAACGTGCCCCTCCAACCATAATGGCAGTGAGTAAACCCAGTTGGAAATTAGTCCCTCCGGATTTTAGCAGCATGGAAGGAATGATGGTATCAACATCCATGAAGTTTTTGGCAATTGCCAGAAAACTCGCATGCCAGACAAAGGCATTAAAATTACGAGTTGATATGTGCTTGCTCAATTTTTCCATGCAAAATACACTGGTGAGTGCCGGATGATTTTAAATTCCCTTGTTAAAGTCAACAAATATTCCCGTAATTCTGCGGGAAACGAATTGTGAAGATAACTGTTTTTTTTGAAAAAAGTTCAAAATAAGCGTTTCGATTTCTACTTGTTTTTTTTTATGTTTACAAATTCATTAAAAATGGGTTACTATGAAATCTTTAATGCATTTATTGATTATCGGACTGGTGTTAGGCTTAGTTTTGTCATGTCAGGATAATCAGACAGACACATCTGATACAACGAAAACATCAGAAAATACAGAGCAGAATGCCTCTGAAGTCCAAAATAAATCTGCTGATACGGACTTGCAGGATAGTCCCGTGAGTGAAGTCTCAATTGCTCCAACAGAAGTGAATCCCGCTGAAATTAAAGTTGGAGATATTATCTTGGGTCATGAAGTGAAATCGGTTGATTATCAGGATAAATTTGTATTTGAGTTTGTATTGAAGGGAGATTTCTGTTTCGATGGGCAGCTTAGTATTGGCATGGCTGACGAAATAACTTTCACACCAAACGAAGAAGGTCGCGAGATTGCAAAAATCGTTATTGGAGAGATACAAAAACCTTTGTATATGTGGACACATTTTACAAACACTGATGAGTTTCATAAAGCGCTTGGGGAGGAAAATTTGAGTAAGCTGGAAGCTGGTGAAATGATGGATGCTAAGCTCTGTTTTAAGAATTATCGCGTAATCGCTATGGAGACTGAAATAAGAGCTGAAGCTGAATTTGTTTCTATAGAATCCTTATAATTA
>CAYOUD010000211.1:0-3232 GCA_964407055.1 uncultured Bacteroidales bacterium
GTTAGTGTTAGTGTTAGTGTTAGTGTTAGTGTTAGTGTTAGTGTTAGTACGATACAAATATAACCATGCAACTACTATAAAACATTACACAATTACGTATAAATGTTACATATTTCACAGATTTACAGAGGTAATCAGTTATACTTTAGCTCATTGGAGATTAATTTATTAATAAAGTTAAGGGGACTTAGGCTTGCTTCATTATATAGAATGCTCACTAAGTTTTTATCCCCCGACAAAGCAAACCTTATCCATCTGAAATAAAACCATGAATTTTGTGCAAAAAAGTTATTGATTTACAAGAGAGAATGCTTGGAATAGCTGATAATAAAGTAGTTATACAAAATCAAACTGAATCAAGTTTTATCCGCTAAATTATTAATATTCATCTGATTAATCATTTTCCTGATACCATGAGGCATACATGCTGTAATTATCGGCAATTTTTTGAATCATTTCCCGGCTTTGCTCCGGATCAATGGTTTTTATCCGCTTTGCGGGAATACCAGCATATACAGAATTTGGTTCAACTTTGGTTCCAGACAACACCAATGAATTTGCTGCAATAATGGAATTCGCCCCAATTTCTACATAATCCAACACAGTCGCTCCAATGCCAACTAACACATGATCACAAATTTTTGCACCGTGAATCGTCACATTATGACCAATGGAAACATGATTACCAATATGGATTTTTGATTTTTCGTACAAAGTATGCAACACCGCATTATCTTGAATATTTACATGGTTTTCAATGCGAATGGAATTTACATCGCCTCGCAAAACAGCTCCATACCATATACTACAGGAATCTCCCATTACCACGTCTCCGATAACCACTGCTGTTTCAGCAAAAAAACAATCCTTACCATATTTTGGATCAAAACCTCTGACACTTCGAATTAAAGCCATAATCAAATCTTATTTCCACAAAAATAAGCAAGTTTTTTCAAGGGAATAAAAAAAATGCGGCATAAACTTTGTTTTAAAATAATTTATCAAAAAACAATACGTTTTTTAAGCAGTAAAATACGTATTTTTGTAAAAAATTGAGGATGCAATTTCGGAAGTTGAAATATTTACTGTTCCTTTTGGGGATCCTGATATCGGGAATGTCAGTCGCAGAATTCAATCCTGAGACCTGCTCAGGTTCAGACAACAGTAAAGCTGAGAAACATTTTGAAAAAGCAAAAGAGCTTTACTACAAAGACCAGAATAAAGCTAAAGAATACCTTGCAAAAGCCTTAACAGAAGACGAAGATTTTGCCGATGCTTATTATATGCTTGCGGATTTTGCCATGCAAGATTATGAGAAAGTACGTGGTATTAATGCCAAGTTAGAAAAACAAAAGCAAGCAGAAATACACACCTATTTAATGCGCATTTTGGACATTTGTCCGAAATATGAAAATTACAACCTAAATTATCTTGTCGCTGAAACATTTTATAAAGACAAAGATTACATAAAGGCAGAGGCATATCTTAAGGTCTTTGTCCGAAATACAAGAGACAATAAAAAGGCTGTAGATATTGCAAAGGAAATGCTTTACGAAATTGATATTACCCGTCAATTAAAAAGCAACCCCGTGCCATTTAATCCGGAACCGGTGGAAGGCGTTTCAACAAGTGAAGATGAATATTTGCCATTAATATCTCCCGATGGAGAATTGCTTTTTTACACAAAGCAATACATGAAGAATGATATCAACAGCATATACGGAAACCGCCTGACGGAAGAGTTTTCATTAGCAAATCGTGCAGATTCTACTTACATGCACTATGTTGATGCCCGCACCATGCCCGAACCTTTTAACCGGGGAAATAATCAAGGCGGAATCAGCATCACCATTGATAATTCCACCCTATTTATCACGCAATGTATTTCGTTGGATGATTATGAATACCGGAATTGTGATATTTATATTTCGCACCGTACTGCTTACGGGTGGTCTGAAATGGAAAACCTGGGACCCAATGTCAACGGGAAATTAACTTGGGAATCACAACCCAGTATTTCCCCGGATGGTAAAACCTTATTTTTCGCCAGTGTTCGGCCGGAAAACCTCGGTTCAACAAAAGAATACCAATCATCTGACATTTATTACACATGCCTCCAAGAAGACAACACATGGAGTAAGGCCAAAAGCATCAAAAAACCAATTAATACAGAAGGAAACGAAAAATCCCCCTTCTTTCATGCAGACAATCGAACCTTGTATTTCACTTCTGACACTCACAATGGATTAGGTGGTTTTGACATTTTTTATTCCCAGCAAATTGACAGTTCATGGACAGACCCTGTAAACATCGGATATCCAATAAATACAGAAGAAGACGACTTGGGATTTGTCGTTTCAACAAGTGGAGAAAGAGCTTATTTCGCCAGCAATAAACTCAATGGAAACGGAGGATACGACATTTACGGATTCAAATTATATAAAGAAGCACGACCAGACAAAGTCCTTTTTGTTAAAGGAAAGCTTGTGAATGAAAATGGTGTTGGCATTATCGATGCAAAAGTCGAAGTGCAAAATGCAACAACTCGGGAAGTATCGATAGGAATGATGGATAATGAATCCGGAAATTATGCAGTTGCAATGCGTATCGAAGAGGAATCAGACGATGATTACCTAATGGTTTTCAAACGGGAAAACTCAAGCTTCACATCCCGATTAATTGATTCTGATGATATGGATAGCAATCAACCAACTGATATAAATGTTACGATCCAACCCATTGAAACCGGACAGGCAGTTAGATTACATGACATTTATTTTGATTTCGCTTCCGCAGAAATTCAGAAAAAAAGCTTCATTGTTCTGGATAATTTTGTGGATTTTCTAAATGAGAACCCAAATCTAACATTTGAAATTCACGGACACACTGATGATGTCGGGGATGACCAATCCAATATGATTTTGTCAAAACAACGCGCAAAAACCATTTATGATTACCTTTTAAACAAAGGAATTAATGCCTCACGAATGAATCATCTCGGGTTCGGAGAAGAGCGCCCGATTGCTTCTAATGAAACCGATGAAGGTCAAGCACAAAATCGTCGAACAGAGTTTTTTATTGTGGATAATTAAATTAGAGAAATCAACAAAAAAACTCCACAGCTTTGTAATAGCAAGACCGTAACGGTTAATAACGGCTTCTGCCCCATTGTCACTAAGTTTCAGAAATGAACATCGCCATATCCCTGTAATAGCAAGACCGTAACGGTTAA
>CAYOUD010000212.1:0-3186 GCA_964407055.1 uncultured Bacteroidales bacterium
ACTTAATGCGGCAAATACAAAAAAATACGGTACAGCCAAAAATAATTTTACTTTTCATTTTATCATAATCTTAGTTAAACATAAATTCAATACTTTTCTCATATCCAAAAATATGAATGATCCACATTATCCAAAGACCATACCAAGATAAGTAATCATTTTTTTATCAACACATAAAAAGACTACCGCTGCAGATAAAGGATGCAAAAATGGGTCAAAGCTGTTATTATAATTCCGCATCGAGATACTGAAACATTTGTACCTTTGCCAAACATTTAGGCATTTGAATGGTTATAAATTTGAAATAAAACAAAAAATTATGGCATACAATTTATTGAAAGGCAAAAAAGGATTAATTTTTGGTGCATTGGATGAGAAATCCATTGCATGGAAAGTTGCAGAAAAAGCTCACGCAGAAGGAGCTGAATTTGTTTTAAGCAATACCGCCGTTGCAATTCGCATGGGTTCAATCAATGAATTAGCAGAAAAAACCGGTTCTAAGGTAATTCCTACTGATGCAACTAATGTTGAAGATTTAGAAAATCTTATTGATAATGCGATGAAATTAATGGGCGGTAAAATTGATTTTGTTTTGCATTCAATCGGGATGTCTCCTAATGTTCGGAAAAGTCGGCCCTATGACGATTTGAATTATAGTTTTTTGGATAAAACGCTTGACATTTCTGCCATATCATTTCATAAAATTTTGCAGATATGTCGTCAAAAAGATGCCATCAATGATTGGGGTTCTGTACTAGCCCTGACTTATGTTGCAGCACAACGTACCATGTATGAATACAATGACATGGCGGATGCAAAATCGCTTTTAGAAAGTATTGCCAGGAGTTTTGGATACATGTACGGACGCGATAAAAAAATCCGAATTAACACCATTTCACAATCGCCAACCATGACAACTGCAGGCTCAGGCGTTAAAGGTATTGATTCTTTATTGGATTTTTCAGAACGCATGTCGCCATTGGGAAATGCGACGGCTGATGAATGTGCGGACTATTGCATTGTTATGTTTTCTGACCTGACGAAAAAAGTAAGCATGCAAAACTTAATGCACGACGGCGGATTCAGCAGTATGGGAATGAGTTTGAGGGCAATTCAACAATACAACAAAAGCTTTGAGGATTGCGGAGAGTAGCGAGCATGAGAGCATTCGAGCGTGCGGAAAAACTAAAATTCAGCAGATTTTTTTACGTTTAGCCTGCATTATTCATGGAATTCCCTTTGTGCAGATTAGTACAGTTTTCCTGACCTCTGATACTGAAAATAATTGCTTATCTTTGTGGAAATGATTGTGCATGGAAACAAAAACACAACATATTCTCGTCTATATCGATTTCTCATCACTGAGTGAAAACTTAAGTCATTGGTTAAGCTATATTTACAAAACGCTAAATAAACCAATTGATTTGTTATTTGTGGTTGACCATAATACGGATATTATTTTCGGGAAAAATCACAGCCGTTCAGACATTGAGACGAGCATGAAAGCCTATCGTGCATCCCTTGGAAATCCTGCGGGAAATGATTTTATTCGCGAAGGATGCAATTGCAGTTTATTAAGTCAAATTGCAGAAGAAACTGATTCGCTGTTTTGTATTTCAGCTGTACACAGCCATAACGACGTGCAGTTTTTGAGTAGCTCAACCATTGTGAAAATGCTAAGAAAATCACGAATTCCATGCTTGATTATTCCGAAAAAGAATCAATTTAACGAACCACAACTTGTCAGTTTGGGAACAAATATGAAACGAGATCAAAAGTCGGTTGCCCCTTGGCTCGCTTATCTTTCTAAGCATTTAAACTTACCTGTATTACTTGCATTTAACACAAATGACGAAGCTGTAAAAAACAATATCCAATTCATTGAAAAGTTCTTAAAAAAACACGATTTAAGCTATGATAAAATAAAACTAAAAGGAAATTTCTTTGCCTTGGATAAACTATGTATCAAACGGGAAACTACACCTATTATCCATAGTTTGTATTTAAAAGAGTACGCCGGTTTTTTATCGAAAATATTTCCAGATTCCGATGCTAAGTTATTGGATAATCCTTGCGGGCAGGCAGTTTTTTGTATTAATCCGCAAAAAGATTTGTTCATTCCTTGCACATAAAATCTGAGCTGAAAATCAAAAAAAATGAATTCGCTATGGCTTCCAGACAAAAAACAGTAATTTTGTAAAATTTTAATTTTAAAATGCAAGGAGCACTTATCTCAACATATTTTCTTCCAGCAGTTTTAGCAATTATCATGTTTAATCTGGGTCTAAGCTTGCGTATTTCAGATTTCAAACGAATACTGAGACATCCCAGACAACTGATTATCGGGTTAATGGCTCAAATTATCATTTTACCACTCATCGCGTTTGCAATCGCCAGCATTTCCGGATTAAGTAGTGAATTAAAAGTGGGCATTATGATTATTGCAGCCTGCCCAGGTGGCGCTGTTTCCAATCTTATTACCTATTATTTAAAAGGCAGTGTATCACTTTCGGTAGCGTTGACCAGCGTTAATTCTGTAATTATTTTAGGAAGCCTTCCTGCCATTATATGGATTGCTTTATCGCAATTTGTCGGAGAATCTGAAATCATCACCATGTCAGTGCAAGAAACAGTTTTGAAAATCTTTGCCATGATACTGGTTCCAACAAGTTTAGGAATGTTGATCAGACATAAAAAACGAATGATAGCTTACCGGATAGAACAAGTTATGAAATATTTATCTGTGATTTTGCTGGCAGTGGTTTATAGCTTTGTCATTTTTGAAAAAACTGGCAGTGATCGTACTTCAATTGCTGAATATTTGGAAATTGCTCCCTGGGTGTTTTCCCTGAATCTGCTGGGGATGCTCACCGGTTTCTGGATGGCACGATTCTCCGGCTTAAACATCGCCAAACAAATTACTTTATCAGTTGAAGTAGGCATACAGAATTCTGCACTCGCCATTACAATTGCTAGCAGCGCGGCTTTCCTCGGGAATCATCAAATGGCGATTCCGGCAGTGATTTATGGCATGTTTACCTTTTTCTCAGCTGTTATTTTCGGACTGATAATCCGTAAATGGGTAAAACCATCAAAACTGATAAAAAAAAGCGAACCGGAAACGCAGCAGGAGTTAGAGGTTAGAGGTTAGAGGTTAGAGGTTAGAGGTTAGAGGTTAGAGGTTAG
>CAYOUD010000213.1:0-3123 GCA_964407055.1 uncultured Bacteroidales bacterium
TGAATTTTTCGGGTTAATCAATCAAATCTTTATGTACGGTAAATGTAAGAATTTTCAGCTTGATGTAATCTTCATGCATGAAATAATATCCAAATCCGTTACTGTTTTCATCAACATTTCGTGAACCACTACTGGAATCTTTCACGAGATACCAAACAACACCCTTTTTCTTAGTGTAACCAATAATATGCATGATATGGTCATCAGTTGTAGATCGATTTTGAAATCGGAATTCCCGAGCTTTCTGACCAACATCTTTCGAACGGATATCAAAATCCGGAATCAATGCGACATTGGTTTCTCTTGAAAATCCTGCCTCGCTCACATCTCCGCCAATTGCAACCGAATAACCCGATTCTAAGGATTGATTCAATAAATCCATGTAATTTTCCAACGACAAATTCAGGTATTCTTCGCAATTCCACCAGTTATCCGGAACATCATATTTTCCGTTTTGATGAAACGGATATTCCAAACTTGACATAACATCCACATAATCTTCAGGAACGATTTTCAGATATTCATCCCGAAAGGATTCAGGAGTCCAGGTTTTACCAGCATACTCAAAATTTTCCGGCACAGCTCCGAGATGATAATCCAAAATTGCCCGAACCGTTGAAATGACTTGTTTTTCGTCCCATATTGAATTTGTCCTAATATACTTGAGATAGGATTTGAGTTCCTTCATCATGGCATCATGCGTGTGATATTTTCGTCCGTTCAAAAGTCCATCATAAGCCGCTTCAGGAACAGCACCGTACATTTTAATCATTCGCGTAACCGCATTTGCCTGACTGCCTTGTGAGAAATGTAACTCTCCGCGTGTTCGAACAAATTCACGGGCTTTTTCGACATATTCCCAATACACGGTATAAATCTCAGACAATTTCACTTCCTTAGCTTGCAAACGCTTCACTTCAGACTCAAAAAACGAAGTTCCGCCATAAGCCCAACACGTTCCTGCATTGCCTTGCGACAAAGTGGGTTGCGCCCAAATTTCAGCATACAAAGCCCGGTCGTTCGGGAAATCCATCCCACTTTGGTCCATTTGAAACCGTTTTTCCGGAGCTTGCTTGGTCATCGTTTCATTTACCAGCTGAACATCTCGCAAAATGAAATTTTGATAAAAACCAGGTTCGTACGATTTAAAAATTGCTTTATCATTTTGTCCCTGCATAACAAAGGGCACAATTAAACAGAGAGAGAATAGTATATTTTTCATAACATCAGATTTTTCGTTTCAAAAATACAAATTTCAGGCATTTTTTTTGATAATTTCATTATTTTTCATTTACATTTTCTACAGGAATGCATTGATTTTCATCTGCTGCCAAAGTTTTCGGGAAAATTGTTTGTGCCTCATCCAAAAGCAAATCCACAGTTTTATACCGCGTCGAAAAATGTCCAATAATCAGTTTTCCAGCTTTGGCAGATTTTGCAACCTGTGCCGCTTGCTTTGCTGTCGAATGAAAATAAGACTCCTCCTTCCCTGCCATATCACTACCGAATGTTGCCTCATGATACAATAAATCGACATGCTTAACATATCCTGCAATTTTAGCATCGTAAGTTGTATCGGAACAATACGCATAAGAGCGGGAGTTTTCCGGAGGATAACAAAGCTGTTCGTTTTTGGCAATGCGCTTTCCGTCCCGAATCAAATCTGCACCCTGCTTTGATCGCCGAATTTCAAGATAAGACATTTGAAATTTATCAATCATTTCCGGTCGGATATTAAATACATTGACTTTTTCTTCAAATAAAAATCCACAGGTAGGAATCCGATGCCGCAATGGAAAGGAAAAAACTTTCATTCGTTTCGTTTCAAGAATAAGCGTTTTCTCATCATAGGCCAACGGATGAAAAACAATCGGAAAATCAAGGGTTTTTCCGGCTTGTATTGACACAAATTTCAGGATATGCTCCAATTTTTCATGGGCATAGAGATTCAATGCGTTTTTTCGTCCGAGGAGTGCCATGGTAGAAAGCAAACCAAATAGTCCATAAAAATGATCACCATGCAGGTGCGAAATGAAAATATGACGAATTTGCTTGAAAGAAATTTTATTTTTTCTCAATTGCATTTGACACCCTTCACCACAATCAATTAAAAAAACTGTACTGCCGAATTGCAAAGCCTGACAGGACGGAAAACTCTCTGAAGTCGGAACTGCAGAGCTTTTTCCTAATATTGTAAGATTAAAATCTTTGCGCATTTTAAATAAAATTTGATGCTATCAAATTATTTGCTAATTTAGTTAGCTGTAATGAAAAAACATAGGGATTATGATAAAAGTTCTACTAGTAGATGACCATAAAATTGTGCGGGACGGAATTGGCGCATTAATAAAAAGCAATAAAGACATTAGATTAATTGGCGAATGTACTGATGGTTCAGAAGTTATGGGCTTTTTGGCAAATGAAAAAGTGGATGTTATTTTATTGGATATCATGATGCCAAATATTAACGGAATTGAAGCCGGGAAAATGGTGATGGAAAAATATCCAGACATGCGAATTCTAACACTAAGCATGAATAATGATTTTGACTATATTCAGGAAATGTTGAAACTAGGAGCCGCCGGATATATTCTAAAAAACACTGGTGGAGCTGAATTGCTGAAAGCCATTAAAACCGTTGCTGAAGGTAAGCCTTACTTCTCCCATGAAGTAACTGATGTTGTGATGAATAAACACATGCACAATAAAGAATCAGAATCTAAAGACAAATCCAAAGACTCTGAACTCGTCAATCAACTTACAAAACGAGAGATTGAAATTCTCAAGCTCATTGCCCAGGAAATGACCAATATAGAAATTGGCGAAAAACTATTCATTAGCCGCAGAACCGTTGATACGCATCGCAGAAATCTATTGCAAAAACTCGGTGCAAAAAACGCAATCGGACTTATCCGCTTTGCATATAGTAACGGATTGATAAAGGACTAATACGACTACGACGAGCAAAACCTCAATCTTTACAATGCAAAGGCAAGAAAATATAACACAGGAGTTATTTTTTCACTGCAATCTAACCCGTAAAATTCATGCCATTCCCTTTTGTGCAAATTTGAATCATCTAAACCCGCAGTCATATTTTTATATTACAAGGGTTTAGATGGT
>CAYOUD010000214.1:0-3095 GCA_964407055.1 uncultured Bacteroidales bacterium
CGGCATAATTGGTACTCAAAGCCCCACATTAAACCATGCAAGGGTTGTTTTGTCCCTTTGGGATGCATAACTTGCCAACAGGGAGTGTCTATTGTTTGCAGAAGTGATAAAATGCGCTGAATACGACTTTCATATATTTTTGGTAAGATGCCGTTATTGTTGCCCCAGGCACAAACAATATGATCTGCATCTGAAAAAATACGGGCAATGGTTTTATCATTTTCCGGTCCAATAATATACGTGTCGTCGTATTGACTTAATAGCTGATTGACTTCTTTAACATCGGTCGCACGAATGGCAAACATATTTAATATACTCAGCGTTTTCACATTAGGAAAATGCTTAAAAACGTAGGTTTCCACTTTCCGTATAGTCGCATCTGCCTTTTTTTCATCTGCAGAACTTGGATTTTTTAAAATGACACAAACCCGATCGCTAGGATTTTTCCGTAAAAGCGAATTGTTATAATCCATGTCCAAACTATATCTGTATAGCTTGTCCGTTGAGAATTCTGCTCTAATACTATCAGCATTGATTTCTTTAAAATGGGGGATTTGTCTTCCGATGCGTGCCATCTGATTGAAATTGTTAATTTTGTTCGAAAATACAAATTATTGTGGGAAGAAATAAAAAATTACCAAAACTTAACGGATTAGAGATTATTGATATCTCTTCAGATGGTCGTGCTGTCGGACGTGCTGATAACCGGGTCGTCTTTATTCCAAAATTAGTACCTGGCGATGTTGTTGATGTACAGGTAATCCGAAAGAGAAAATCGTATTTCGAAGCGGTGGTCGAAAATTTTCAAACGAAAAGCGATTTGCGTGTTGAGCCGTTTTGTAAACATTTTGGCCCATGTGGCGGATGCAAATGGCAACACATGAGCTATGCTCAGCAGCTTTTTTATAAACAAAAGCAGGTGCGTGAACAATTGGTGCGAATCGGAAATCTTGATATTCCTGAAATTCGTCCGATTCTGGCATCCGAGAAAACACGATTCTACCGAAATAAACTGGAATATTCCTTTTGTGACCGTCGCTGGTTTGAGCAGTCTGAAATTGATTCTGCGCAAGAAATAACTCAAGTCGAAGGTTTGGGATTTCATGCTCCCGGGCGTTTTGACCGTGTTTTGCAAATCGAAAAATGTTATTTGCAGGATGAGCCGAGTAATGCCATTCGCAATGCAATTCATGAATACGCACAGACCCATGAAATTCCGTATTACAATCCGCGGAAGCATACCGGTTTATTGCGCAATTTGATGATTCGGATTACAACATCCGGACAAGTAATGTGTGTGCTGATTGTTGCAGAAATGACAGAAGCGATTCAGCAATTGTTGGAGTATGTAAAAGAAAAATTTCCTGAAATTAATTCGTTATTATATGTAATCAATCCGAAGCAAAATGACAGCATTTATGATTTGGATGTGGATGTTTATAATGGAAAAGAGACGATTACAGAGCAACTCGATGGATTAGAATTTCAGATTGGTGCAAAATCTTTCTTTCAGACAAATACCACACAAACTGAGCTGCTTTATCGTGCAGTTCGTGAATTGGCTGATATTAATGCCGATGATTTAGTGTATGATTTGTATTCCGGTGCAGGTTCAATCTCATTGTATTTAGCACGTTTTGCACGAAAAGTTATTGGTGTAGAAATTGTAGAGGAGGCTGTAAAGGATGCTTGGAAGAATGCTTCGCTAAATCAAATTAAAAATGTTGATTTTTTTGCCGGAGATATGAAAGATATCCTTACAAAAGAATTTGTGGAAGCCCACGGTGTCCCGGATGTTTTGGTTTTAGACCCGCCGAGAGCTGGTATTCACAAGGATGTTGTGAGCGTAATTGCAGGCATGTCGCCAAAGCGCATTGTATATGTCAGTTGTAATCCTGCAACTCAGGCACGTGATATTGCTTTGCTAGGTGATGAATGGAAGCTGACAGCCGTTCAACCTGTGGATATGTTCCCACATACACATCATGTTGAAAATATTGTGCTGTTGGATCTTGTCAGGAGCTAGGTGTTAGGCGTTTGTCAATGTGTCAATGCCTGAATAGGGTTGACCGTTTAAAGTTAATTACTAAGTCCCTTTTCATAGATCATTTTATGATTTTAGGAAAGTTTGGTGCTTGTTCTCTGATAATTATTTGTTATTTTGGAGCCTCATTCAACATTTTTTTTGAATTACTGATAAATATTATTTCATTATGAGTAAAATTGCGTTAATTACCGGTGCAACTGCCGGCATCGGAAAAGCCACGGCAGAATTGTTGGTTAAAAAAGGATATCGCGTTATTATTACCGGACGCAGAGAACAAGTATTAAATGAATTTGCTGATAAATTGTTGCTTCAGCATAATGGAAGTGTGTTGACTTTGAATTTTGATATTCGGAGTAAAGTGGAGGTTGATGCTGCTATCGAAGGATTATCGGATGATTGGAAAGCAATTGATGTGTTAATTAATAATGCTGGACTTGCTGCAGGATTAGCTCCAATTCAAGATGGTGATAATCAGGATTGGGAGCAAATGATTGATACAAACATTAAAGGGCTTCTGTATATTTCAAAAGCAGTTTCTAAAGGAATGATTGAGCGCAAACGTGGACATATTATTAATATAGGATCCATTGCTGGTCGTGAAGTGTATCCCAACGGAAATGTGTATTGCGCAACCAAACATGCAGTGGATGCATTAACTAAAGCCATGCGCATTGATATGTTGGAATATGGTATTAAAGTTACTCAGATTGCTCCGGGAGCTGTGGAAACTGAGTTCTCAATAGTGCGTTTTAAAGGCGATGAAGAAAAAGCATCTGCCGTTTATGATGGTTATCAACCACTTTCAGCGCAAGATATTAGTGAATGCATCGAATTTGTTTTGTCACGTCCTGAAAATGTTAACATCAACGATATGCTGATTATGCCTAAGGCGCAAGCCAGTACTCATGCATTGCATAAAGAACAACCTGACGACAACGAATGGTAATTGGCAGAGTGTGGGTGATGGAGTTGGAACGTTGAAAAAAGGGGAAACCATGGATTTTGCACCTCAAGGTTTCGCTAAGCGATGGCTAACGCGAAGGAAAGC
>CAYOUD010000215.1:0-3079 GCA_964407055.1 uncultured Bacteroidales bacterium
GTTCAATTCTTTCTTATGCATATTTTTGTCAATAATAACAACTTGATTAACTTTGGCAGATTATAAGAATTAATCATTATGGGCCTGAATTGCGGAATCATCGGACTTGCTAACAGCGGGAAAACTACCCTCTTTAACTGCATGTCAAATACTAAGGCAGAAGCAACAAGTTATGCTTTTGCTACCAACAAATCGAATATCGGCGTTATTTCCGTGCCTGATCCTCGTCTCGATGTTTTGACAGAATTGCAACCTACGGATAAAGTGGTTCCGGCAACAGTCGATATCGTTGATGTGCCAGGACTGACAAAGGGTTCCAGTCGGGGAGAGGGAGTTGGAAATGCATTTCTGAACGATATCAAAAGTGCAGATGCATTGATTTATGTACTTCGTTGTTTTGATGATGAAAATCTGCCGCACATGGATGGTTCTGTGAAACCTGTCCGCGACTGGGAAACCGTGAATTGTGAGTTGCAAATTAAAGATATTGATACCATTGAGCGTAAAATCGCCAGAATGGAAAAACTCATAAAAACTGGAAATAAAGATGCAAAAAAGGATATAGAAACCTTGACCGTATATAAAGACCATCTTGAAAATTTCCTGCCTGCTCGAACTGCTCCGGTATCTAAAGATGATGCAAAAGTCATTGATGATTTGTTCCTTTATTCGGCGAAGCCTGTTATGGTAGTTTGTAATGTCAATGACGAAGCAGCTTTGGAGGATAATGATTATGTGAAATTAGTTCGTGAAGCTTTGGCGGATGAAGCAATTAAAATTCTGCGTATTGCTGCCGGCATTGAATCGGAAATTACCGAGTTGGAAGATAAAGAAGAACAATTGGAGTTTTTATCTGATTATGGATTAACCGAACCTTCTGTTAATTTGCTTATCCGTGAAGCTTATGATTTGTTGAATTTGCAGTCGTTTTTTACCATCGGGAAAGAAGAAAATCGTGCATGGACAATCCGTAAAGGAATGACAGCTCCACAGGCTGCCGGTGCAATTCATTCCGATCTGGAAAAAGGATTTATTCGTGCCGAAGTAATGAAGTATGAAGATTTCGTGGAATTAAAAACTGAAAATGCCGTGAAAGAAGCCGGGAAATTTCATGTTGAGGGGAAAAATTATATTGTACAGGATGGTGATATTTTACACATCCGCTTTAATGTCTGATAATCATGAAAATACAATCCGTATGGCAGGGAGGATTTAAATCGGTAGTGGATAACTGCAGAGGACACAAATTTACCGTCGATTTACCCATGTTACAGCATGGAGAAAATGAAGGAGCGATTGCAGTTGAAGCCTTTGTGATGAGTTTCGCCGGGTGCATAACCACTTTTTATGTAAAAACGGCGAAAAAACTCAATGTCGAGTTGGAGGAAATGCGTTGCGATGTTAAAGCTGAAAGTGGTTTTGAAACCATTGAACACATTGAGTTAGTTTTGCATGTTAGAGCTAATGGGAAATTGGGAAAACTGCAACAAGCTTTTGATTTGACTTGTCTTAATTGTCCGGCAGGTATTATTTTGCGACGTGCAGGTGTAATTATTGATTCGTCCTTAAATATTTTATAAAACCAAATACTGAATTATGGCAGAAAAACCTTCAGTACCAAAAGGAACACGCGATTTTACTCCCGAAGAAATGCTTCGAAGAAATTATATATTTAATACCATCCGCAGTGTATTTGAGCGATATGCCTATGTGCCTATTGAAACTCCTGCAATGGAGAAACTCAGTACCTTGCTAGGAAAATACGGCGATGAAGGCGATAAATTGCTTTTTAAAGTGCTGAATTCAGGAGATTATCTCAAAAAAGTTCAGGACAATGAGCTTGTTGAAAGAAACCCAAATGCATTGGTGTCTAAAATCAGTGAAAAAGGTCTACGTTACGATTTGACTGTGCCATTTGCCCGTTTTGTTGTGCAGCATCAAAATGAATTGACATTTCCGTTTAAACGCTATCAAATTCAGCCGGTTTGGCGCGCAGATAGACCACAAAAAGGACGCTATCGTGAGTTTTACCAATGCGACGTGGATGTGATTGGCTCCGATTCACTGCTGAATGAATTTGAATTGGTTCAAATTATTGATGAAGTATTTACCCTCCTGAATGTGCCGGTAATTATCAAAATAAATAATCGAAAACTCTTGCTGGGAATTGCTGAAAGCATGGGCTTGAAAGCGCACTTTATGAATATTACCGTAGCTATTGATAAGCTGGATAAAGTCGGAGTAGAAAAAGTGGTTGAAGAAATTTGTGGATATGGTATCGAAGAAATTAATGCCAAGGCATTGCTCGAGTTTTTTACCAGTGAAGGCGATTTTGTAGCCAAATTGAATCTGTTAAAACAACGCCTTTCGAATTCGAAAAGTGGGTTGAAAGGGATAGAAGAAATTGAAAAACTTTGGTCTTATTTTGATGCTGCAACATTCAATGCTGAAATAGAATTGGATTTGAGCTTGGCGCGAGGATTGAATTATTATACCGGTGCAATTTTTGAGGTGAAAGCCCGTGATGTGCAGATTGGCTCAATATGCGGCGGTGGTCGTTACGATGATTTAACCGGTATTTTTGGACTAGAAGACATGTCTGGTGTTGGTGTTTCATTTGGTGCTGATAGAATTTATGACGTGCTGTTGCAATCAAATCGTTTTCCTGAAGCAGAAATGAAGCAAAGTGATTTGCTCTTTATTAATTTTGGTGAAAACGAAGAAGCTTTTTGTTTGCCAATTCTTTCTGAGCTGAGAAAAATAGGCTTGCGTGCAGAAATCTATCCAGATGCTGCTAAAATGAAAAAACAAATGAAATATGCCGATAAGAAGCAAATTCCCTGGGTTGTGATGGTGGGTGAAGCGGAAATGAGCAGCGGAAAACTTAAATTGAAAAACATGCAAAGCGGTGAAGAAGTGTTGGTTACGGTACAAGAAGTGCTCGCGAAATTTGAGTAATTGATTATGAAACCCGGAGTTATCAAAAATGAATTTGTTTGATTGAAATTTTTGCAGTTGTTTTTTTGATCATGCAATAAAATTTTAATAATTTTGGCTGCACTCGGCATAGCTCAAGCAA
>CAYOUD010000216.1:0-3071 GCA_964407055.1 uncultured Bacteroidales bacterium
GAAAATAATTATCCGGTGGAAATTACCGAAGAACAAAAGTACATTAAACGTGCGGATATGATTTTTCTGGTTTACCCAATCTGGTGGTCAGGGATGCCGGCAATTTTAAAAGGATATATTGAACGGGTTTTTCTTGAAGGATTCGCATTTAAAACCGTTAACGAAAAACCAACACCCATGCTGACAGACAAAAAAGTGATGATTTTCAACACATTGGGCTCTAAAGATTTCTTTAATACATCAGAAAAAATTGATGCACTGAATTTTATTACAGAACAATGCATTTTTGAATATTGTGGAATGAAAGTTGTTGAACACAAATACTTTGAGGGAGTTAAAAATGTCGATAATGACACCCGAAAAGCGTATCTTGAAACTGTAAAACAAATTGCAGAGCAATTATAAATAATTCACAAATCTGTGTGAATAAATTTTAATTTTCGCATTGAAAAAGCGAGTATCTTTATCCTAGAAAAATAAAACTTCTATGCGCAATTTTTTACAAAATATATGGGAAAATATTCGACCCTTTGTAAGGAATAAGTACATTCTGAGTTTTCTGATTTTTGCCGTATGGATTAGTTTTTTTGACACCTATCACCTAATTGAGCGCATTAAAAATGTAAATAACTTGCATGAGGTCGAAAATGAGCGGGATTTTTTCAAAGAAGAAATCACAAAATATCGGCGTCAAATTTACGAATTGGATCACAACAAAGAAAGTTTAGAGAAATTTGCCCGCGAACAACATCTCATGAAAAAAGAAAATGAAGATGTTTTCATTATTCTCGATGCAGAATAATTTAACCCGAAAAATTCACCGCAAAATTAAGCATATTTGCATATATCAATATATTAAGGGGCCTTCTAAAAATTCTTTCGCATCAAGATTTTCAGTTTGAGTAGCAGATTTCTCAATTGCACCGCTTCACCACAATGATACCGATTGTGAATCAAAATTGCCGATACAATTCATTTAATTTCTTGTATCAGCTTTGATTCTACATCGGCATTATTTACTCCCGAAAATCGGGGATGCCGGAGTTTTTGATTTTAAAGTGGTATGACCCGATTCTATTGCAGAATGAGAGAATGGGAATATTTTCATCACTGTTTTTTGTAGGAGCAAAAACTTTTACCGATAGTCGGACAAGCCAGAACAACTAAAAATCTCCTATCTCGTAAATACTGCCGTCCGGGTTTTTCTCAGGTTGCCAGGTTCTTACATGAATTACCGGAGCCGTTGTATCGTTCATGTCAATCAACAAAAACAAATACCCGCTGTCTCCGTAATTCGATGAAAAATAATCCTGTTGTATCTGAATTCCATAAACTTCTCCGCCTTTACCAGATTTCCGGATGTCGTTATCGTTGAACTTAATATTGATAAATTCTTTACTCTGAAAAGAGTAGGATAAATGTTTCAGATACTCATTTTTCGTAAACCGATTGTAATGCACAATGGGATTTTCATAATAATTATGCTCCGGATTTTTCTTTGGTTTTGTCATCCAACCTGTAATAATCAACGCCTCATCGGAAAAAATGCTCTCAATATAATCCAGTCGTTTCAAGGCAAAAGCTGTTTTATAATGCTCCATAAAATCGATTAAATTTAACCTTACAGATTCACTCCATTGCTCGTGTTTAAGGATATCGCTAACTGCAGTCTGATCTAGCCCAAATGTAATGTCAGAAATTTTACCGTCATCATTATCAAATATAAAAACTACATCTTCAACAAAAGAACGGGTATTGTTTGAAAAACAGAATTTCATTTTTACAAATCTACAAATTACTTTGTCTCCAAAACTCATAAAGTTTAGATTGTCTGTTGATAGAACTCCGGCATTGCCATATTGTAATAATTCTGTATAAATTTTATAACCTTCATCAGTAAATAAGCCTTTTACCGATATATAGTCATCTTTAGTTATTGCTGAACAAACTTTTGTGATTGTTGACTCAAAAGATTCAGTATCATCAAGGTTTGCATTCAGATCATAAGACGACTGTTCTACAAGACTCTCCGTAATTGCCTCTGTATTAGCAGAATTGATTTTTATATAGGCATCACGAAATGGAATTGGTTCAATTTCTTTTATGACATCTCTTAATTCGTTATCAATAGCAGCTTCTGCGTCAAAATAACACTCAGTTTTAATTTTAATTCCGCTATCCTTATCAAAAGTTGGAGACAATTCTATATAACCAATACCATCTTTTGCTCCAATAATATTTGAGTAGTTGCGTCCATCAAAATAAGAGTAGTCATAATTCCTAACCGGTTTTCCATTCCATGTTATGTACAATATTGCTTGTTTATAAGAGCCTTTATCTTCAATTTTAGCAATTTTTATGTCAACACCAATAAGTATTTCATTAATCTGATCTGGCAACCATATATTTAAATAATTTTCCTGTCCATCTTTTGTTGTCATTGTTATTGAACTTGCATTGGGATGAGAGTGCAAAAGAATTAATGCCCAATAATAATAACGGATTGCATCTGCTATTTGCAATTTCTCAAGGGCAGATTCACCATTTTCTGCAAATCCTATAATTTTTTGTTCTCTATCCTCAAAAATCTTATGTAACTCACTTCGCTTAATGTACCGAAACACATGCGCATCAGGTTCATTGGAAATGACAATTTGTTCTGTATTTCTCAAGCTGGCATTGCTGTAAGTATTTACAACCGATTCAACACTTTCTTTGTATTTACTTTCATCATTCTCGGTCTCTTCTGTTTTTAATAGAGTAAAACTGCTTTCTACCTCAGTAGAAATTTGACCAATTATCATTGCTAAAGCATCACTGTTGGCCTTTTTCAAAGTTGTGCCACTGCCCTCTCCCCAAATGTATGTGTTGCGGTCAGCTTTTATTTGTTTAATGCTTTGTCCAAACACGGTAAAAGTGAGCAATAAAAAAGCAGTAATGATTTGAATCTTCCTCATAGTTTTAATCGATTAGTTGCAATGCATAATTTAGAGCAATTAGCCCAAAAATCATAGCCAAAACAAAGATAAGATTTTTCTGGAGAAATAGAAATTTTCACTTGGTAATTGACT
>CAYOUD010000217.1:0-3040 GCA_964407055.1 uncultured Bacteroidales bacterium
GTTTCGCTAAGCAATGGCCTTTCGCGAGAGAAAGCGAAGCTCTGAGTCGGGAGGACTCTGAGTCGCGAGATTACGCAATTTCCATATCGACAAGTTTTCGCTGCAAATCAACATGCACAACACGAACTCTGATATCATCACCCAGTCTGAATCGTTTTCCGTGTCGTTTCCCGAGAATTTGATAATTATCCTCATCATACACATAAAAATCATCCGAAAGATTGCGCATAGGAACCAGTCCTTCACAGGCATTTTCCTTAATTTCCACAAAAATTCCAAAATTCTGCACTCCAGAAATCAAGCCGTCGAATTCCATTCCCAGTTTATCCTGCAGAAATTCTGCTTGTTTATATTTGATTGAAGCGCGTTCGGCTTTGGTTGCAAGTAGTTCCATATCGCTGCTATGCTTACACATAAGCTCATAAGGATCCATTTTTGCGGATGGTTTTCCGGCAAGATATTGCGTTAGCAGTCTATGCACCATCATATCCGGGAAACGTCGAATTGGTGAAGTAAAATGAGTATAATAATCAAACGCCAATCCGTAGTGACCAATATTTGTGGTAGAATATTCTGCTTTTGCCATGCTTCGAATTGCCAGCTGTTCCACAACGTGTTGTTCCGGGCGACCTTGCACTTTTTTCAGAATCGAATTCATGGATGCTGATAATTTCTGTGTATCTCCTGATTCAATTTTATACCCGAATCGCTTAATAAAACTTTGGAAACCCATGATGCGATCAATATTTGGCTCATCGTGAATCCGATACACAAAAGTCAGGTGTTTTTTCTGTTCTTTTCCTATAAATTCAGCAACTTTTTTATTTGCAAGCAGCATAAATTCTTCAATCAGCCAGTTTGCTTCTTTCATGGTTTTTGTAAAGACACCGATGGGTTTTCCGGCATCATCGAGTTTGAATTTTATCTCATCCCGCTCAAAATTAAAAGCGCCTCTGACAAATCGGTTGTCGCGAAGTTTATTGGCAATCTCGTGTAAATCAAGAATCTCTTCAGCAAGCGATCCTCCTTTTCCTTCAATGCGTTTTTGGGCATCGTCGTAGGTAAATCGATAATCTGAATTAATGATAGTTCTACCGATCCAGTAATCTTTAATTTCTGCAGCCTCAGTCATTTGAAAAACCGCCGAATAACACAATTTATCCTCATTGGGCCTCAGTGAACAAATAAAATTAGACAAGCGCTCTGGCAGCATCGGAACCACACGATCTACAAGGTAAACGGAGGTAGCCCGATTTTCAGCTTCCTCATTAATCATTGAGTTTTCCTGAATGTAATGTGTAACATCGGCAATATGAATTCCGATTTCCAGCAGCCCGCTATCAAGTTTTCGGTAAGAAATTGCATCATCAAAATCCTTAGCATCATCTGGATCAATGGTAAAGGTGGTGATATTCCTGAAATCTCGCCGATTTTTAATTTCGGCATCTGAAATTTCGGTAGCAATTTTTTCTGCATCCTCATTCACTGTTTCCGGAAATTTGTACGGCAAATCATATTCTATCATAATGGCATGCATTTCCACATCGTTGTCTCCGGGTTTTCCGAGCACTTCAAGCACTTTCCCTTCCGGGGATTTACTATGATCCGGCCAACGTGTAATGCTGACAATGGCTTTTTCTCCGTTTTTTGCGCCGTGCAGTTGGTGCGGTGGGATAAAAATATCGAAAGGAATAAATTTTCCGTCGGGGATTAGAAAGGCATAACCCTGACTTGCCTCAATAATACCGACAAATTTCACTTTCCGACGTTCCAGAATTTCAGCCACTTCACCTTCATAAAAATCGGTTTTACGTTTCCCGTAAAGATTGACTTTAACGATATCTCCATGCAGCGCATTTTTTAAATTTTTCCAACTAACCAGAACTTCTTCATCCACATTATCAGTAATAATACTGGCAAATCCACGTCGTGATATTTTAACTTGTCCGGTTATTTGTCCGCTTTGCGACATCATGCGATAACGTCCCTTGTGGATTTCTTCAATTCGTTTTTCTTGTTGCAACTCATTTAGAATGGATGCAATCAGTTTTCGTTCTTGTTTGTCATAAGACAATAATTGCGCGGAAACTTGTTTGTAATTAAGTAATTTGCCTTTTTGCTTACTGAAAATTTGAATTATTTTTTTCTTCAGTGCATCGCGGTCAATTGACTGTCCTTGATTATTTTTCATGATATCGTTTTTTGGCATAAAGTTTGTTTACTTACACAAAAGTATTTTTACATTTGCAACATAAGAAATTTGTTGTACTTTTAATCAAAATTTTAAATCTATTTATTAAAAACCAGTATTATGAAGACAACTACTATTTTAAAAAACGTGCTGATCATAGGTTTTGTAAGCACCGCAATGATTTTCTCTTCGTGTAAAAAAGGAGAAGAAACAGTTAAAGCTAACGAAGGCGCAACGAAAGTGACAATTCCTTGTCAAGCAGAAGGTCGTTCTGATAAAGACTATTTCAGAGCAGATGCAAGCTCTGGGTCACAAGACATGAACCTTTCACGTGAGAAAGCACTTAGTGCATCCAAACAACGACTTGCAGGTTTGATTGAAACTAAAATCAAATCAGTAACTGATCGTTACGTGAATGAAACTGAATTTGGTGAAAACTCACAGTTTGAATCTAAATTCGAAAACCTGACTCGCGAAGTCATCAATCAAACACTTGTTGATGTTGCTGTGATTTGTGAAGAAACATTCAAAGAAGAGAATGGTAAATTTACAACTTACTCTGCAATTGAAGTAAGTAAAGATGCAATGTTGAATGGAATTGAAAATTCTTTGTCAAAAGACCAGAAATTAAGGGTTGACTATGACAAAGCAAAATTCGAAGAAATCTTCAACGAAGAAATGAGTAAAATGGAAGAAGACGGAGCGTATTAGAAATTAATGCTCAAATAAAGGAAAGCCGGTTTATGCCGGCTTTTTTTATGTAAAGTCGCGGCAGAAAACGAAGCAAATTTTCCTCAGGACTTCTCTATCCCGAAAAATTCACCGCAAATAGTTAGATGTTAACTTAAC
>CAYOUD010000218.1:0-2936 GCA_964407055.1 uncultured Bacteroidales bacterium
AAAGACCCAAAAAGGCGATTTTGTTTTAATGCACGCTTCAAAACTTCCGAAAGGAGAAAATCTATTGTAAAGGTTATTAATCTTCTCCCTTTGCTTTCTTTAAATTATCCATTTGTCGCCGTACATAAAATCCCAAAATAAAACCAGAAACCAGTATTGCAATGCCTTCTAGCAACAACTCTTTGGTGTTTATTTCTAAAATGTATTCTGAAAAACTTAATTCCGTAACGATGAGCATACGGTATAAATGAAAAAATAAAAATAAAAATATCCCGATAAGGAATCCTCGAGTAAATATAAATCGAAGTTTCTTAGATTGCTTCATTCAGGTTTTGTGTCAGGGATTTGTTTTATATACACATCTTGTTGCGGGAAAGGAATTGTAATGTTATTTTTTCGAAACTGTTTGTCAATTTCAAAGCGTAACTCAGAGCGAATCGGTTCAATTCGAAATTGCTGTTTTGAATAAAATTTCAATGAAAAATCCAAAGAGGAATTCCCGAAATTTTCAAAAAAAACATAAGGCTTCGGTATCGATACAATGCTTGGATGATCATTTGCCACTTTAATAAGAACTTTTTCAACCAAACGAACATCGCTCCCGTATGCAACTCCAACGTCCACGCTAAAACGACTTTTCTTGGAGTTGTGAGACCAATTAATTACCTTTTCAGAGGTAAACATTGAGTTAGGCACAATCATTATCACATCATCTCTCGTTACAAGTTTCGATGTTCTAAGGCTGGTTTCTACAACTTCTCCAATAAGTTCCCCTTCTATTTCTATAATATCTCCAACTTTTATTGAATGGTCAAATAAAATGACAATTCCTGAGACGATATCGTTGAAAAAATGTTGAACTCCGAGACCAATACCTACCAATAATGCAGATACCGAGGCAATAATAAATGTGATACTAAAGCCTAATGTTTGAATGAATATGCTGATTGCCAGAACGTAAGCCAGGTATTTAATCATCATAAAAACCGAGCGTGTTTTACCTTTTTCTATTTCTTGCTTTTCTTGGTACCGATTGATTCCTGCTTCAATAATAATGATGAAAAAGCGTGTGCCTGCAAGCATGAAAAACAAAACTAGCAAGTGGTAAACTAAAATATTAACTTTTTTTGTTCTGAATACTGCAGCACGTAAAACAACATCAGTTGGAATTCCAACAATTTTCAGAATTCCATATACCAAGAAGAAGGTTAATAGAATGAATACAAAGCGTTTAATGGCAATCACATGCTTTTTTGCTAAGGAAGAAAAAATATTGGATTTTTTAAGTGCTCGGCTTCCATATGTGATCAGAAAAATCCAGATTGCAACAATCAGTAAAACACTGATTAGCTCTCCTACTTGCAAATTAGATGCTTCCCCTTCGAGTATGGTGACTTTGAAGAAATCTTTCATCCTGCTTCAACAATTAATTTTTTTACAGTTTTTTTATTACGGTTTGACACTTGAATCAGATACATTCCTTCTGGTAAACTACTGAGATCAAGTTTTATACTTATTTCTGATGTCCAGATATCTTTCACTTTTTTTCCGATGGAATTAAAAATCTCAATATGATGTCTTTGACCAGAGTTAAAGCTTGTTTTTATTTCAATACAATCAATTGCAGGGTTTGGAAAGACATGAAATTCAGGACTTAGCGATTGATCTGCACGGCTGGTTAATTCATCAACATACGGATTGACTGATGCCAAAAAATCTATCCCATCATAAAAAATGGGAGCCCAGTATTCGCAGGGAAATGAATCCCGCTCCAGCTCTAATAAACTCATTTCACCGCAACTGTAAAACGCATGTGGTTGATTGGGATAAGAATAAAACTCATGCGTCATATCCAAATCTTCCATGTGTTCGTGAATTGGTAGTGAGCCATATAAGGTAAACGTAATCTCAAATCCGGTTCCGAAATTAAATGCCGACCCTTCATCGTATGGTACAATATTATCTGCCGTCCCATGTACTAACATGGTTGGAATATTTTCAGTCGGTTCAATGTAATTGAGGTCCATGGTTGCCCCCCATAGCGTAATAACAGCACTGACATCGGTTGTATGATTAAAATGTGCAGGTTCCAAACTGGTACTTTCATCCAATAGGCCTAAATCTACATTGTTTGGTCCGTTGCCAACTTCTCCGGCTTCGGGAATCCATTCGTCAGGATTCATAAAAGCGGCATGCAATGCGGTAATTGCACCGGCTGAGTTTCCCAGTAAATAAATTTGGGTGGTGTCAATTCCGTAAGCTTCGTGATATTGTTTGAAATACCTTACGGCGGCTCGTGCATCTTGAATTGCACGCCATGCTGCACGTTTCATTCCGGTATTAGGACCAATGGCACTTCCTCCTAAAGCAGGATTAAATCCGAGTCGATAATTCACAGCTGCTGCAACATAGCCGTAATGTGCCAATGAATCACACCAAGCAATTATATCAGGGCGCTCGGAGCTACTTCGTAAAAATGCCCCACCAAAAAAAGTTAAAACTAAAGGTCGTTTTGCCATGGTATCGCTTTGGGGTGGTTGATATAAATCAAAGTGTAAATCTTGAGGGAAATCGCGTCCATTGAAAAGTGCATCCCAGGAATCTGCATTCCCGTAAACAATTTCATTTTCTATCTCAATTTCAGAAAACACTCGTTCGGTAAAGCGTTGCGAATAAAGATTACTTGCTGTGGCAAAGCAAAATAAAACACAAAAACTGATTAATCTCATTTTTTTAGGCTTTTTAACAAAAATAGAAAAAATATATTCAAATTAAGCATTATTTTTAAAAGTAGAACGGTGGAAGATTCAACCAGCAAATGCAACTTTCTTATTTGCAAAATTATAAAATATATTTTTAGGATTGTCACTCAAACTTTATTAAGTTCATCTAATAATGCTCTGCGCTGTGGATATTCCTTCCTGAAACGATTTATC
>CAYOUD010000219.1:0-2930 GCA_964407055.1 uncultured Bacteroidales bacterium
ATAAATTCAAGGGCTATATAACTTTTTACCAACTATTTTGTCCATTAACCCCATTATCCCGATAGTGCTTCAAAAAAAATCATTGTCTATGAAAAACGCTGAAAATCTTGATGCAAAAGAATTATTAGAAGTCCCCTTAACTCAAATTTGGGGTAATGCTTGCCAGTGTACAATAAGAAATCAAACCCTTATTTCTGTTTGTCAGCTTGCTTATACCGTGCAAACCATTGATTTGCAGCATCAACATCACCAAGATTTTGATAAGTTACTGCAATATTAAACATCGCCTGCGCATCGTTAGGACTAATTTCAACCACTTTTTTAAATGCTTGCAAGGCGTGCTCAAAATCATTGGATTGTCCGTAAATTACCCCAAGGTCTTTCCAAGCATCGGCATCGTTCGGATTTATTTCAAGTGTCTTTTTGTAATATGGTATGGCAGCTTCAAAATCATTTTTATACCGCGCATACATTAATCCCATAATCCGATAAACTTCTGGGACACCGGGTTTTACAGCATCAAATTTTTCGCAAGCAGCAATGATTTCATCCGGTGTATTTTGCGGTTTTCCATTTGCAAAGAGACCAACAACCTGAGGCAAAATCAAACGGGTATTTTTTACAGCAAGTTCGTGGTATGGTCGGATCTTCAATATCTCAGCATAGCACTTGACAGCATCAGCAATATTTCTGTTCTTTTGATAATGCGCATTCCCAAGTAGCAGCATGGGATCCACATAGCTTGGATGGATTTCAATCGCCCGATTCAAATATTTTATTGCCAAATCCACATATTCATCAGCAAGCTGAGGATTGTAATCTTTTGATTTCGAATTATTCAGCAATTTTGCACGTTCCAGCAGCTTCCCTCCTGCTGTGGTGTTCGCTTTAGCAGAATTCACAGACGTTTTCACATCGGTTGTAAAAAGCACAAAATCGTTTTCCCAGGCAGTGTTTCTTGCAATGGTTTTTCCAGAATATAAACCAACAATAACAAATAGTAAAATGAGACCAAATGATTTCACCCATTGAGCAGGAAAACGTTTGGGTATGGCATCAAATAATCCCCAAGCGAGGAGCAACACAAAGCCAATGGAAGAGAAATACACAAAACGCTCTGCCATAAACACACCAACCGGAAAGAAAAGATTGGAAACCACGGACAAAGGCGCCAAATAAAGTATCATAACAAAACCCACTATACGCAATCGAAAAGATGCAGTTTGCATTGCATTTCGATAAATTACATAGAGCATGAGAATAAACATGCCGGTATAAAGGAAAATCATAACAATTGGAATAAAACTATCCAATCCGGTTAAGGGAATGTGATACGGATAATAATCGTATGTCAATGGATGTGGAAATACCAATAAACGCAAATACAGGAATAATGTCAACAAAATTGTACCGATACGCTCGCTTCCTTCAGCAGCAAGAAAGGGATTATTCATTAATTCCTGTGCAATTTGGCTTTCGCCTATACCCCATCCCAGAACAGATTTTCGGATTAACAAGAAAATCAATGTCGGAATCACGATACAAACAAATGGGGTGAAATGCTTTTTAAGATTTTTTTCTTTAAAAAACCATGCGCCTACCGGGATTACCGCTAACCATGTTATGGTAATTTCTTTAGAAAGCAATCCGAAAAACATGGCAAAAAATGCAATGACAAGATATTTAACCGCCTGTTTATCAAGATATTTAAAGTATGCCCAAGCGGCAAGCAAAGCACCCAAAAGTGACAATAATTCATCTCTTCCTTTTATATTTGCAACGGCCTCAGTATGTATGGGATGAGCCATAAACAACAAAACAGCCAGAAACGGGAAATTGAGAATCTTTCGACTGTTTCCCAACGGAAACAGTACCACTAAAACCTGATACAGCAGGATTGCCGTGAGAATATATATCAAAATATTTATGACATGATGCACAGCCGGATTATCGCCAAAAATACTTTTTTCAATGGCAAAAGTCGCTATGCTAAACGGGCGATAACGGCCACCGGCCACCAATTTTTTTTCCGCCTGAATTTGCTCCGCATTTCTTCCTGGATAAGAATTCATCCAAAATCCAACGAATGAATCATACTTAAAAATTTCATCTACACCCTGTATTCCTTGTTGTGTAAAGACATTTTGGGTAATAACAATGGCATCATCAAGTGCATAATCGTGAGAAATCGTATTTCCATAAAGCACAAATCCAAAAATCAAAAAGACGGCATAAACAAGCCCCCTATTTTGTTTTGATTGAGTTAAGTTTCCGTTTTGCTTAGCCATAGCATTTGTTTTTTTTCAAAAATAATATTTTGCATTGAGAAATAACAGCAAACAACATCTTATCTAGCACAACGAATGCAAAGCAAGCTTTCAGGACGAAACAGAATACGTCCGACAGGGATTTCTGCGCCGCACTTCATGCATTTCCCAAACTTATCTGTCCCTATTTGTTGCTCAACACGATGTAATGCTTTCAATTTTCCCTCTGCTTGCCGTAACGATGCTTCAGTAACAGCGTTATTGTTTATTGCATCCATACGGGAAACCCTGCCAATTGCATTATCAGGTGAAACAGGTTGTGTCATATCCTTATAATCATTGATAAGTTGCTCGGTTTTTTGAATTGCTATTGTAATTTTCTCACGGATTTCCAGCTCATTCATTGCTTCAATTTTTATGCAAGATAACAAAAATATGCCTTGGTAAACCCGCATCATTCATGTGATAAACAACAACGCTTTGTGATTTCCCAATTCAAAAGCGGGAAAAGGTTTGTTTTCAGAGCGAATAGAATCGGTATCAAAACAAAAAAGCCTGTCCGTTAAGACAAGCTTTTTGTAAATTTTTTATTTCAGAAGCAATTATTTTAATCCGCGACGTTCTAAAAGCGGCTTTTCGGATGGTTCCTGACCACGGAATTTA
>CAYOUD010000220.1:0-2920 GCA_964407055.1 uncultured Bacteroidales bacterium
AGGGAATTTGAGGTTTCCGTCTTCACTGCGTTGCGCCGGACAAGTTCAGTTAGAGATTGGAGATTAACAAAGTAGGAGACTGAGGTTGCAGGCGATAGCCGCAAGTCTCGAAGGCGACGGGGAAGGAATTTGAGGTTTTATCATGAAGATGATCGATTATGAATTGCAACAAAGGTAAACATCTTAGGACTTGTCCCTTGTGCCAAAGGGAAATGATTTGCGGGAAATCAGTGAATGAGCATCACTCGGTTCCGAAAAGTATGGGAGGAAGCGAAAAGATTTTCATGCACAAGGTCTGTCACCAAAAAATTCACAGTCTGTTTACAGAGCGCGAACTCGCAAAACAATATCACGATTTTGATGTATTGAGAGAAGTGCCGGAGATGCAAAAATTCATTAAATGGGTAAGAAAACAACCTGTAGAGTTTGTAGATAAGAACCACATATCAGGCCGCCTGGAAGAAAAACGATTAGTGTCCAAACGAAGAAAACGCAGATAATGTCAGAACAAAATGAACACAACATTACACATAGTTAAATATCAATCAATTAAAAAGACTTGGAGTTATTTCAAGACATTTAATCCAATGCAATTACCCCCAAATCATTACAAATTAAGCATGGTTTTACCCCCATTTTATTACACAGCAATTAGTTTTTCACCCCCAATCTGTTACAAAACAAGAACAAATTACTTCTATAATGTCAGAAATTCGAATTGAAAATATCAGCAAAAGCTACGGAAAAGTTCAAGCCGTAAAAAATGTTTCCTTCAGTGTAAAATCTGGGGAGCTTTTCGGATTGATTGGACCTGATGGCGCAGGAAAAAGCAGCCTAATTCGAATGATAACGACTCTGCTGCTATCCGACAGCGGGACAATCCACATGGGACAATACGATGTTGTCAAAGATTACAAAATACTACGCCGGTTTATTGGCTATATGCCTGGAAAATTTTCCCTTTATCAGGATTTAACAGTCAAAGAAAACTTGGAGTTTTTTGCCACAGTGTTTGGAAGCAGCATCGAGGAAAATTACGAGCTGATTAAAGACATTTATCAACAGATTGAGCCTTTCAAAAACCGTCGCGCAGGAAATCTAAGTGGCGGAATGAAACAAAAACTGGCGCTCTCCTGTACACTTATTCACAAACCGGAGTTTTTAATTCTCGACGAGCCAACAACCGGTGTCGATGCGGTTTCCAGAGTTGAATTTTGGGACATGCTTGACCGCTTGAAAAGCAAAGGCATTACCATTTTGGCATCCACTCCATACATGGATGAAGCCAATCGTTGCGACCGAATTGCACTCATGCAAAAAGGCGAAATCATGGGCACAGATAAACCATCAAAAATCAGCGGAATGATTCAGCATGACATGTTTGCCGTCAGTGCGGATGACATGTACAAACTCAAAACATTTCTCAGCCAATGCCAAGAAGTTGATGAAGTCAATCTCTTTGGACAGGAAATTCATATCGCATTAAAATCTGAGTCAAACGAAACGATAATCCTAGAAAAATTAAAAGCACAAAATTTCTACAATCTGAAATTTCGTCAAATTGAAGCTGAAATTGAGGATGTATTTATTCATCTCATGACCAAACAAGCAAAGGAGGGACAAAATGACTAAGGATAAAATCATCATTGTCAAAGATATGGTCAAAAAGTTTGGTGATTTTGTTGCTAACGACCATCTGAATTTCGACGTCTATCGAGGTGAAATATTCGGCTTTCTGGGCGCCAACGGAGCCGGAAAAACTACGGCTATGAAAATCCTGACAGGACTTTCAAAACCTAGCTCAGGAGAAATTTCTGTCGCTGGCTACGATGTTTATAAATCGGGAGATACTATCAAACGAAACATTGGCTACATGAGTCAGAAATTCTCCCTTTATGAGGATCTTAGCATCGCTGAAAACATCCGACTATACGGTGGAATTTACGGTTTATCCCGCAAGGAAATTAAAAAGCGCAGTGCGAAACTTCTTGCTCAACTTGGCATTGAAGATATGGCAAACAAACTAGTTGGGGCTCTTCCATTGGGATGGAAACAAAAAATTGCCTTTTCCGTAGCCATTGTTCACGATCCGGCCATTGTTTTTTTGGATGAACCAACCAGCGGAGTGGATCCAATAACCCGCAGGCAATTCTGGGATTTGATTTACGATGCTGCTCAACGTGGAATCACGGTATTTGTCACAACGCATTACATGGATGAAGCCGAGTATTGCGATCGTGTTGCAATTCTTGTGGATGGTAAAATGATAGCCTTGGACAGCCCCCAAAATTTAAAAGAAAAATATCAACTCAGTAATATGAACGAAGTGTTTGTTAAACTGGCTAGAGGACATCGCTCATTTGATAAAGAACAATAGCATGAAACGATTTATCGGATTATTAAAAAAAGAGTTTTATCATATCTTTCGGGATAAGCGAACGATTATGATTCTTTTTGGCATGCCGATCGTTCAGATATTAATATTCGGTTATGTCATAAAAAATGAAGTTTCCGAAGTTGACATTGCCGTTCTCGACTATTCCAGAGATGAAACGACCATCGCATTAAAAAACAAATTAGAAGCTTCCGGATATTTCAATGTTTTGTATGAGCTACAATCGCCAGAAGAAATTCACGAGCGTTTTAAGGAAGGAAAAATCAAAGAAGTCATTGTATTTCCTGAGGGCTTTTCTGGAGACCTGACTCAAGGCAAATCGCCGTCTATTCAACTTATTTTGGATGCCACCGATCCAAATTATGCACAAATTGTCGGTCAATACACAGAGGTAATTTGTCTGGATTTCGGGTTGGCGGAATCGCAAATTTTCAGTCAATCGTCAGGCATCTCCATTCAAAACAGAATGTTTTTAATGATTACTCAATGTTATACCTAAATTCATTTTTATAACTAATTCCAGCT
>CAYOUD010000221.1:0-2858 GCA_964407055.1 uncultured Bacteroidales bacterium
TTCTTTCGCATGCCTGAATCTTTCAGTAATTGACTTACCTGATCGCCAAGTTCATACAACGAAAGCAATATAGTTTCAACTGAGACAAATTTATCGCCCTGCTTTTGCGCCTTACTCAATGTGTTTTGCAAAAGTTTAGATGCATCTTTCGACCAATACAAATCGGCTCCGCTGACTTTCGGATAGGAATTAATCAGCGAATCCACAACCGGCGACAATGCATGCATATCAAGATTTGTTTTTCCAAACAAATACTGCATTACTGACTCAGATTCTGTCATCAATGATTTCAGAATATGCCCAGTTTCAATCGCTTGATTTTGAAATTCTTGTGCGATTTGTTGCGCTTTTTTCAAGGCTTCTTGCGCTTTAATAGTATAATTGTTCAAATTCATAATATAACACTCCTCGTTTTTACAATTGCTACCCGTCAAAGCACAAGCCAATCGACACATCCAGTCAATTTGACAGCCTTGCAAGTCCGCAGATGTCATTTTGACAGGTTTAAGGGTTTTTAGTTGACAAAAAATCGAGGGATTTAAAATTGTTTATTTATTAGGGAATGAGTATTTATTGATTTTTGATATTCCGTGAACACACCGGCGCTGCTAAAATAAATTGCTAACTTTGCAAAATGGAATCAAATGCGCAAAATCAATTTCTGCCAGGTAGTCGGAAAGAAATGGATGCTTTAGGATGGGAATATGCTGATATCATTTTATTTAGTGGTGATGCTTATGTGGATCATCCCTCCTTTGGAAGTGCAGTAATTGGTCGCATGTTGGAATCAGCAGGTTATCGTGTTGCGCTGGTTCCACAACCCAATTGGCAGGATGATTTAAGGGATTTCAAAAAACTGGGTGCTCCCCGCTTATTTTTCGGAGTTTCTGCCGGAAATATGGACAGCATGATTAATCATTACACTGCTGCCCGCAAATTGCGTCATGACGATGCCTATACGCCCGGAAACCGTCACGGAGCACGACCGGATTATCCAAGTCTTATCTATACAAAAATTTTAAAATCCATTTTTCCTGAAGTTCCGGTTGTTCTTGGCGGAATTGAAGCATCTTTACGACGGTTTACGCATTATGATTATTGGCAAGACAAATTAAAACCCGGCATATTAAAAGATTCTGGCGCAGATTATTTGTTTTACGGCATGGCAGAATATCCCATTCTTTACTTTGCGGATGCACTAGCTCAAAATATGGACGAAGCTAACATACGGAGCATCCCGAACATGCAGTTTGTCGCAACAGAAACCCACAATTACACTGAAAATGAAATGCTTGCGCCGCATGAGATTTGTTTGTATGATAAAGATGCAATTGCCTCAAATTTTGTTAAAATAGAGCGAAATGCCAACGCATTGGAAGGAAAAACTTTAATTCAGCAAATCGGAGAACAGTATCTGATTACCAATCCGACAATGCCGCCATTAAGCACGAAAAAACTGGACAAAATTTATTCGCTTCCGTTTACACGGATTCCCCATCCTCGCTATAAAAACAAAGCGCCAATTCCGGCATACGAAATGATTCGACATTCCATCAACATTCACCGTGGATGCTTTGGGGCATGCGCATTTTGTACCATTGCCGCTCACCAGGGACGTTTTCTCAGCAGCCGTTCAGAAAAATCCATTATGAAAGAAGTTGAAAAACTTACTGCCATGGAGGATTTTAAAGGCCACATCAGTGATCTGGGCGGACCATCAGCGAATATGTATGCTATGCAACCAATCTATCTGAATCGTTGCCGTGCGTGCAAGCGTCCATCCTGTATTTACCCAAACCTTTGTGAAAATCTGAATACAGACCATAATCCGCTAATCAATCTGTACGAACGTGTGCGAAAACATCATGCGGTAAAGAAAGTGACTGTCGGCAGCGGAATACGTTACGATCTCATCTTAAAAGCTGGAGAAAACTATCGCGCCGCAGCGGGAACTTATCTTGAACAACTGATTCGCTATCATGTATCCGGCAGATTAAAAGTTGCACCGGAGCACACCGAAGACAAGGTGTTAAAAATCATGCGCAAACCAGGATTCGAGCTTTATCAAAAATTACAACGGATTTTTGATAAAATCAACAAAAAACATCAACTCAATCAGCAGTTGATTCCTTACTTTATTTCCTCACATCCCGGCTGTAATTATACAGATATGCAACAACTCAGCATGAAAGTGAAAGCTGGAAACATTATGACGGAGTATGCACAGGATTTTACTCCTACTCCTATGACACTTTCGACAGTAATGTATTACACCGGAAAAGATCCCTACACCGGAAAATCGGTAAAAATCACCTCATCACTAAAAGAAAAAGCAGCTCAGAGGGATGTCCTGAAACCGAAATTCAACAAAAAATCGAAACCCAGCGGAAAACCCGTGAAGAAACGGAGTCGCAGGGGAAATAATACCGATTAAACATCAAAATGACGCATCCTTTCACTTACTTCTCCGCCAGTTGGCGGATCAGCACAAGTCGTTCTATATGCTTATTTTGCTGCAATACCGACATAAACTCCCGAAGTTAATTCGGGACAGAAATTGGTAGTTTCAGAATTTCTTTATCAATCATTCTGAAACACAATTTGTATAACAACGGATAAATTACAAACTTCAAGTATCAAATATCTAAGCCGGAGAATTCATGCCATTCCCTTTGTGCAGATTTGAATCATCTAAACCTGCAGACATAGTATGCTATTTCAAGACCTTAGCAATGAAGCAGATGTGCAAAGATAATGGCAAGCATTACCCCAAATTCGAGTTAATAGAAAAATAGGGTGCAGCAAGTTAAAGCATTAACCCGCATTATTCATGCGATTAGCTTTGTGTAGATACAAGG
>CAYOUD010000222.1:0-2735 GCA_964407055.1 uncultured Bacteroidales bacterium
TTCCAGAAAATTGTCGTAATTTTGAGTGGTGAAAAAAGTGGGTCCGTTGAGTTCTGTTTTTTTGACCACTATGCAGAGAATTTTTATCTTATGACAAAAAAAGAACGATACCAAAAAGTGTTTGACTGGTTTCAAGAGGCAATGCCCATTGTTGAAACGGAGCTGGAATACGGCAGTGTGTTTCAATTGGTTGTTGCAGTTGTTTTGTCGGCGCAATGTACCGATAAACGCGTGAATCAAATTACACCGGATTTATTTTCTCGTTACCCGGATGCTGTAAACATGGCGGAAGTAACACAGGATGAAATTTTGGATTATGTAAAATCTTGTTCATACCCCAATAGCAAAGCCGGATATTTGTTGAAATTGTCAAAAATGTTGGTGGAGGATTTTGACGGTGAAGTGCCGAATGATTTTATCGCTTTGCAAAAACTGCCCGGAGTCGGCAGGAAAACTGCCAATGTCATTATGTCTGTGGCTTTTAAACAGCCGGCAATGGCTGTTGACACTCATGTTTTTCGGGTTTCAGAGCGTATTGGACTGACATATCGGGCAAAAAATCCACTGCAGGCAGAAAAACAATTGGTGAAATTCATTCCGGAACACTTATTGCGAGATGCCCATCATTGGTTGATTTTACACGGACGATATGTGTGTCTCGCCAGAAAACCCAAATGTCATAAATGTGGTTTGACAGACTGGTGTAAATTTTATGCAAAAAAATCTGTTAGTAAGTAAATCAATTTTGTTTGCTTCAAATAAAAGAACAAAGGTATATTTGCAGCCTTAAATTTGAAAATTTTGATTATGAGAAGAAGGATAAAGGAAATTGTAGTTGAGGCTGTTGAAGTCCTTTATGGTCAGAAAATCGAACCAAATGTTGTACAGGTTCAGCGCACTCTAAAAGCCTTTTCCGGTGATTTAACAATTGTGGTTTTCCCTTTTGTGAAAATTGCCCGCAAAAAGCCTGAGGATGTTGCTAATGATATGGGGCTGTACCTTAAAAACAAGGTGAATCACATCTCATCTTATAATGTGATTAAAGGATTCCTTAATCTGACATTCAATTCAGAATATTGGTTAGAGCGCCTGAACTTATTGCATCGCGATTTTAAAGGAAATTTGACTTTGCGAAATCCGGAGAAAATTATGGTGGAATTTTCTTCTCCAAACACAAATAAACCGTTGCATCTCGGACATATCCGTAATAATCTGATCGGCGATTCGGTTTCCCGGATTTTACAAGCGGCCGGGCACGATGTAGTACGTGTAAACTTGGTGAACGATCGCGGAATTCATATTTGCAAATCCATGCAGGCATATTTAGATTTTGATCCCAATGGGTCGCCTGAAAAAGCCGGAATGAAAGGGGACAAATATGTCGGGGATCTTTATGTGAAATTTGATTTGCAATATAAAGGACAAGTTGCTGATTTGGTTGAGTCCGGAATGTCAGAAGAGGATGCGAAACAAAAAGCACCGATTATGCAGGCGGCCAAAACAATGCTGCAAAATTGGGAAGCAGGCGACTCGGAAGTGCTTGCACTTTGGGGGAAAATGAATAATTGGGTGTATAAAGGTTTTGAAAAAACCTATGAGAAATTAGGAATTACATTCGATCAGGTTTATCACGAATCCGAAACCTATAAATCCGGACGCGAAATTGTTCTCGACGGATTAAAACGCGATGTTTTCTATAAACGTGAAGATGGTTCAATTTGGGTAGATCTTACCGAAAACAAACTCGATGAAAAAATTGTTCTGCGTGCTGACGGAACCTCCTTGTATATGACACAGGATATCGGTACTGCGGTAGCTCGTTTTGAAAATTATCAGCTCGATCGTCATATTTATGTGGTTGGAAATGAACAGAATTATCATTTTCAGGTTTTACAACTGATTTTGGATAAGCTTGGATATTCATGGGCAGACAAAATCCAACACATGTCATACGGAATGGTGGAGCTTCCTGAAGGAAAAATGAAATCCCGCGAAGGAAAAGTTGTTGATGCGGATGACTTGATTGAGGAAATGATTGACAACAGTGCAGAAATGTCACGTGAACTTGGGAAACTAGGGGATATGCCGGAATCTGAACAAAATAATATCCATCGGATGATTGCTTTGGGTGCACTGAAATATTTCATTCTGAAAGTAGATCCGAAAAAATATATGGTGTTTAATCCGAAAGAATCTATTGATTTCAATGGAAATACAGGGCCATTCATTCAATATACACATGCGCGAATTCGTTCGGTTGTTCGCAAGGCTAAAAAAATGAATATTAGTGTGCCTTCAATGATTTCAGAGGATACTATTATGAATGAAAAAGAGCTTGATTTGATTAAAACCATTGATCAATTTGAGCTTGTATTGCAAGAAACATCACAATTACTCGACCCCGGAATGATTGCAAATTATGCCTATGAGTTGGCAAAAGATTTTAATCATTATTATCATGATTATTCCATTTTAAAAGCTCAGGACGGTAAAATTTTGCAATTCCGTTTGTTCCTTGCAGATCAAGTGTCAAAAAATCTGAAATATGCCATGGCGCTGTTGGGAATTGACGTTCCCGAAAAAATGTAGAGTGGAGAATAATAAATTATAAATCTTAAATTCTCTGAATGTCATTTTTCGGGAGTGAGCGAGCTGAAAACTGCAGCACGAAGCAATCTCGAAGTATTTCGGGTTTTAAAAGTTTCTACTGAATTCTGATTTTATTATATCTTCTT
>CAYOUD010000223.1:0-2705 GCA_964407055.1 uncultured Bacteroidales bacterium
TGATGAGAATTTAGTGAGAAATAGTTGCAAATTGCTTGGTTTTGGTGTATATTTGAGGGAGATAGAAAAGCAGTAGGTGGGTAATTTTATTTGTAAACCTTTTTCTGTGCTGCATCAAGCGTGTTGTTTAACAAAGCAACAATAGTCATCGGGCCAACGCCTCCCGGAACCGGTGTAATGTAACTACATTTTGGAGCCACTTCGTCGTAAGCAACATCACCAAGTAATTTCCAACCGGATTTGGTTTTATCACTCTTAACGCGAGTAATTCCAACATCAATGACAACCGCACCTTCTTTAATCATATCAGCTTTCAAAAACTCAGCAATGCCCAGAGCTACAATGACAATATCTGCTTGGCGTGTAAATGCTTCTAAGTTTTCTGTTCGCGAATGACACATAGTTACCGTTGCATTACCGGGATTCGATTTCTGCCCTAGCAATAAACTTATCGGGCGACCCACAATATTTGATCTCCCGAGTACGACCACATGTTTTCCTGCGGTTTCAATTTCGTACCGTTTTAGCATTTCCATAATTCCAAATGGAGTTGCTGAAATATATGACGGCATTCCAAGCGACATGCGCCCAACATTGACAGGGTGAAATCCATCAACATCTTTTTCCGGAGCGATGGCTTCAATTATTTTTTGATCATCAATATGTTTGGGTAAAGGCAACTGCACAATAAACCCGTCAATGTCTGGATTGTCATTCAATGCATGAATTTCTTTAATCAAATCCGTTTCAGAAATAGTGTCTTCAAAACGTAGCAATGTAGATTTAAAACCAACCTGCGCGCAGGCTTTTTCCTTGTGTCCGACATAAGTTTCAGATGCGCCATCGTGCCCAACCAGAATGGCTGCGAGATGCGGTGTTTTTTCTCCGCGGGTTTTAATTTTATCAACTTTTACTTTTATCTCGGCTTTTATTTCCTGAGATAATTTTTTTCCGTCAATAATTTCCATTGGATTCTAATTTTGTGATGTCAAAATAACATCCTGTCATTGAAAATGTTTGTTTCTGTTTTAAAATTCTGTGATGCGCTTTATCCTTTAAACATATTTCCCATAGCCCGACGTTTATTTTTTCCACCGGTCATTTTACTCATCATTTTTCGGGTTTCACCGAATTGTTTCAGCAAGCGATTTACATCCTGAACTGTGCTGCCGCTTCCGGTGGCAATTCGGGAACGACGGCTACCGTTAATTAATTGCGGATTTGCACGTTCTTCCGGTGTCATGGAGCGAATAATGGCTTCTATTCCTTTAAAGGCATCGTCGTCAATATCAATGTTCCTTAAGGCTTTTCCCATCCCTGGAATCATGCCCATCAAGTCCTTGACATTTCCCATTTTTTTAATTTGCTGTATCTGACTGATGAAATCGTTAAAATCAAACTGATTGCTTGCAATTTTCTTTTGCAGGCGTTTCGATTCTTCTTCATCAAACTGTTCCTGAGCTTTTTCAACAAGTGAAACAATATCACCCATGCCAAGAATCCGGTCGGCCATACGTTTCGGATGGAAAACATCCAAAGCGTCCAGTTTTTCACCCTGACTCATGAATTTTATCGGCTTGTTGACAATTGAGCGAATGGTTAATGCTGCCCCACCTTTTGTGTCACCATCGAGTTTTGTTAAAACGACACCGTCAAAATTTAGGCGGTCATTAAATGCTTTGGCTGTATTAACTGCATCCTGACCGGTCATTGAATCCACAACAAAAAGCGTTTCCGAGGGATTGACAGCTGATTTTATCGCTGCAATTTCATTCATCATATCCTCATCAATCGCAAGACGTCCTGCAGTATCAATAATGACCACATTCAAGCCTTCTTCTTTCGCATGACGGATTGCGTGTTTTGCAATTTTTACGGGATCTTTATTGTCATCTTCAGTGTAAACTGGAACGTTAACCTGCTCTCCAAGCACTTTTAATTGCTCAATTGCAGCAGGACGATAAACGTCGCCGGCAACCAGCAAAGGTTGCATCCCGCGTTTGCTTTTTAACAATCGGGCAAGTTTCCCTGAGAACGTCGTTTTACCCGAACCTTGTAATCCGGCAATTAAAATAATAGCAGGTTTTCCGGTTAAAGTTATGTCAGAAGCATCGCTGCCCATAAGTGCGGTAAGCTCGTCATGAACAATTTTTGTCATCATTTGTCCCGGCTTAACACTTTTTAAAACATCCTGCCCAAGTGCCTCTTCTTTTATTTTATCCGTAAAACTTTTGGCAATCTTATAGTTTACATCCGCATTTAGTAAGGCACGGCGAATCTCTTTGAGGGTTTCCGCAATATTTACTTCTGTTATCCGACCTTCTCCTTTTAAGAGTTTGAAGGATTTTTCCAGTCTGTCGCTCAGATTTTCAAACATAGTTTTTCTTGTTTAGTTTGCAAAAATAATCATTTCCGAACAGTATGCCAAGTGCTTTCATGCATTATTCGTCAAGTGTATCTGAATTGACCCTTGTATGAATTGAAGGAACGGAAGCGCTGTTTTTAGCGTAATCTTATGGCCGGTTGGTTTTGAGTTTCATAATCCCTCTAAACTCATGCTGCCTCTTTTCTCCTCAGCACTTCTATATCTCGGAAAATTCATGCCATTCCCTTTGTGCAGATTTGAGTTAATAGAAAAATGGGCTGCAGTAAGTTAAAGCAATAACCCGCATTATTCATGCGATTCCCTTTGTGTAGATACAAGG
>CAYOUD010000224.1:0-2579 GCA_964407055.1 uncultured Bacteroidales bacterium
ATCGGCATTATTTACTCCCGAAAATCGGGGATATCGGAGTTTTTGATTTTAAAGTAGCATAACATAAGGCGCTGCTTATTAATGCTTTAACTTACTGCAGCTCATTTTTCTATTAAGGGGGGCTTCTAATATAAAAATATGACTGAGGGTTTAGATGATTCAAATCTGCACAAAGGGAATGGCATGAATAATGCAGGTTAGGAACAAATTTAAAGATATTTTCAGGATGCATATTTAGCTCATTGAGCACATCAAAATCTTCAAGACTTAAAAAATACACACTTTCTTGCGATTCATGTAAATACTTTTTAATTTGCTCCAAAATTGTTGTTTTTCCTACCTGCCTTGCCCCTACAATAATAGAAAACTCTTTTCTGGGCAAATGCGCTTTTACAATATCGAATAATTTTCGTGTAAACAGAGTCAAGCAAACATTCAGAGGAAGTTGATTTTTTACTAATACCGATGCTTCAAAAGTTTTCATTTCTCCCATAACAACTGGACAGGCGCATCATATCCCATTGATTTTGAGGGTGAAAACTATCGCAATAAATAATGCAAACACCATATTATTAGGCTTTTGCCATAATTCTTTGCCTTTTCCTGCAAAAATCATGATCAAAACCAAACGATCACAATATTACGCTTTCGAAATATGTAATTACCCCAAGTTTTTAACTTGATCAGGGACTCTCCAAATCTATCAGCTTATTGAGAAAACGGTTGTGGCGAGCTAATGTATAAACGAAAAAAGCCCCACAATTTGTGAGGCTTCTGGCGGTATCGACGAGACTCGAACTCGCAACCCCCGGCGTGACAGGCCGGTATTCTAACCAATTGAACTACGACACCATTTTTTAAGAGAACTTTGTTGTTCAAAGTGGATGCAAATATAAATCGTTTTTTTTAGCTGTCCAAATGAAAATTCAAAATAAATCACTTTTTTTTAGCTGCTAAAAGTAGTCCGGTAAACCAAAAGGGATAAATTCATGATTTACAATCTCATACCAAAATACATCATCCAACAATTCTGTAAATATTTTTTTTGAATGAGTTGATATCAACTCCCTAAAAACCTTGATTTCATGCAAGGATAGCAAAATTTCAGGACAAGAAGGGTGTCGTTGAACAAAAATCGCATCACTTTCCCCCATAAAAATTTCACGACTGGCAAACAAAGTTTCGTGTTGTCTGCGCATTCGTGTGACATGATAACTGACATGCAACCGCAATCCGGTAAACGAAATAAAAGCCAAACAGTCGGGATGAATAAAAATACGAGCCGAATTTCGTTCATGATACCATTTCCAACCGGGAATTTCAGATTTAAGCTGTTTCACTGTGTCTGAAATCCACCTGGGCGATCCGCTTATTGCTAAACTTCGGATATATCCGTTGGGTGTAAGACTTTCATAATCCTCCACAATTTCTTTCGCAATTCGATACCTGCCGGAAGCATGTTGATAGCGATTTTTAAATGCAAATGAGCAGTAATTTATCGGTAAAGGGATTTCATTTTCTTTGACGTATTGAATCAGTTTTAGGGCTGTTAACTCTGACTCAGGAACGGTCACTTTTTCGCCGTGAGATAAAAGATATCCGCGTTCAGCAAATTTCGGTAAATTATGAGCTGTCATCCGGAGTTGATGCAGATTCAAGAAATTCACTCCGAGATCTGCCATTTCTTTTACTTTTTCCTTCAAAAGCTCAATTTTTTCAGGAACGGCAGGAATCTCAACCGTCACTGTCGGAATTTTACCAATGGCAGTTTTCAGAAACTTTAAATTATAATTGGTCGCGCCGATATCAAACCGAATCTCGTTAAGTCCGGCATCCGCAAGCATTTGCATTTTTTCTTCCGTAGCGAGTAAACCATTTGTATATAGCCAAAAATGCACCGTATCTTCAAATGCGGATTTAGCTGCTTTTAAATAATCCAAACTTCTATCGAAAGTCAATAAAGGCTCCCCACCACTCAAACTCAGGCCTTTAAACTTAAATTTTCTGACATATGCAATCCATGATTCAGGAGTTGAAAATTCCAGCCCGTTGCTTTGCGGAACACCAAGTTCATTTTGCTCAGCCGGACAATAAAAACAACTGGCATTGCATTTTCCATTAATAAATAAACAAGACCACTGACCGGCAGCACAAAGCTCACATCCAGGTGACAATTCAGACACATCCAACTTCGTTTGATTACATCCAAAATCCACTTGATTTTGCAAAGCATATAAAATGCTTTCCCGCTCCCGGTTCAAGCGCTCAGCGGCACCGGCATCAAGCCAGTCCAGAAGCGAATAATACCGACCAATTTCCAAACGGTTTTTGTTTTTTAAAATCTCCCGGCGATTGTCTGTTTTCATTTTTTCTTAGAAATAAGTCTGCCAATTTAATAAATTTCGTTTACATTAAACACAGGTTCAATCAATTAATTTGTTATACAATTTTAAGAATGATTATCCGACACATTTTTAGCTTTTGGCGAGTTTAGATGATTCAAATCTGCACAAAGGGAATTCCATGAATAATGCAGGTCAAATCTGCAGAAAGGGAATGGCATGAATTTTCCGGGTTAA
>CAYOUD010000225.1:0-2490 GCA_964407055.1 uncultured Bacteroidales bacterium
TCTATGAAAAACGCTGAAAATCTTGATGCGAAAGAATTATTAGAAGTCCCCTATAATATGACGATGTGTGAGCAAAGCCGAAAAAGTTAAATTATAAAAAATTAATTTTCCAGATGATATTCAATGCCCTTTTCATCCAAAACATCAAAGAATATGGAATTCCTCAAAGGCCTGCTGTTTGACATGACAACAGAGGAAACACGAGCTTTAAGACAGATTGTATCATCAGACAAACGCACAATTTTTTGGAGAAAATCAATTTTTAAATTACCTTTTTTAACGACTTCAAGTCTCACCAAAAAGCGATCGCCGGGATGAAGTGATTGTTTGTAATCCAATTCAGCCCGAATTACGACGGCATCTTTTCCTTCAATATGCCACTGCGCAAAATCTAGCCCGATACTTTGCAAAAACTTATGTCGTGCATGCTCCAGATAATTTTGATATACCGAATTATTGACGATTCCCTGTATATCACATTCGTAATCACGCACACTCAGTTCTAATTCAAAAATACTTTTCATACCAACTATTTTTCACAAATTTAAACAATTGCTGTACATTTGCCTAAAATCAATACAAGAATGAACATTTTTGTCGGCCGCTTAGCAGCAAAAACCTGCGAGAAAACTTTAACCGAATTATTCAGTCAATTTGGAACGGTAGAAATCTGCTTTGTCGTAAGAGACAAACAGACAAAACATAGTCGCGGATATGCTTATGTAATTATGCCAAATAATAATGAAGCTGAAACTGCGATTAAATCAATGAATAATTTCAAACTTCATGACGAAAAAATGATGGTTAAAAGAGCCCGACCCGGTGAAATAAAATTTATAAAAGAAGAAGGAGAGTCGAATGAATGAAAAGGTTTTGCGACTTATTCATTTCTTACCATATCAGAATTAGCACATATGATTAACCCGGAAAATTCATGCCATTCCCTTTGTGCAGATTTGAGTTAATAGAAAAATGGGGTGCAGTAAGTTAAAACATTAATCAACAGAGCTTTATATTAAGGGACTTTCTATTAATTCAAAGACACTATCGTTTTTCACAAAAAAAGCGTAATATCGAGAATGTTATTCCAAATATTAGCGTAATATTTGGAATAAAGATACTAAATTTGGCGTAATATTTGGAATAGCAATAAAAAATAACTATCTTTATCGTAAGATTGCAAATTATGAAAAATAGATTTTTAAAAAATGAATTAGCCCTTAACAGATACAGTAAAATTGGGAGAATCATTGTATTGACAGGAGCTCGCCAAACGGGTAAAACCACATTAGTAAAGAATCTCTGCAATGATTATCAGTATATTTCTATTGAAGATCCCGTTATCGGTGAGCAGTTAAAGGGATTAACTGCAAAACAATGGAGTGAACTTTATCCAAAGGCAATATTAGATGAGGTTCAAAAGGCACCAGTTTTTATCGAAAGTATAAAATCTGTTTATGATCAGTATGATGAACCAAGATATATTTTATTGGGTTCATCACAGATTTTACTATTACGTAAAATACGTGAGTCTTTGGCAGGCAGATGTCTTATTTTAGACATGTTTCCGTTGACTTTACCAGAAATTTTAACACAAAATTTTGATTCTGAGATAGAGCTTTCGTATTTTCAGAATCTATTGGTTGATGGTAATATTTTATCGGATGTTTCGATTTTATTATATGGCAATCATCCCACTCGAATAAAAACGTTTAATGATTTTCTTTTATATGGAGGATTACCTGCATTGCATGGTGATATACAGGATGATGTCGAGAGACAACTCTGGTTAAAAAATTATGTCAGAACATATTTGGAGCGGGATATTCGTGATTTAGCAGACATTCGTAATCTTGAGGCATTTTCAAAGATTTTGCGACTTCTGGCTGTTAATTCGGGGCAGCTAATGAACTATTCCCGGCTAGCTGCAGAAACCGGGGTAAGCTCTAAAACGGCACAACGATTTGTCGAATACATGAATATTAGTTATCAAACATTAACGTTACAATCATGGAGTCGAAATCACAAAAAACGTTTGACTAAATCTCCCAAAATTCACTTTTTAGACCCCGGTGTTATGCGGGCTGTAAGTCAAAAAAAAGATCCTTTGAATGGTAATGAATTTGAGTCGGCTGTTATTGCAGAAATTTATAAACAGGCGAAAATGGTCAACGCAGATTTAAGGTTTTATCATTTACGAACCGCAGATGGTCGTGAGCTTGATTTACTCATTGAATCAGAAAAAGGATATATTGCTGTCGAGGTAAAACAAACTAAGTCTGTACGAAGCGTGGATGGTCGTCATTTGCGCGATATTGACTTGATTTTGGACAAACCTGTTTTACATAAGTTGATCCTTTCCAATGATTATCGTATTACAAAATTTGATGATAATATTACGGCAATTTCTGCATGCCAATTTCTCACATAAAGTATGCTTTTATGGAATAATTACCTTATTAACCCGGAAAATCCAAGTTCAATCGTATG
>CAYOUD010000226.1:0-2375 GCA_964407055.1 uncultured Bacteroidales bacterium
CGTATCCACCCGAGCAACTACACCTCGTAAAACTTTTTAAAGTTTTCGATTTTTGTAGGATCGATATTGTTGGGCAGGAGTTCATGGACTCTGTTTGCCGGGTAGTCTGCGATATTTTCGAGAACATACTCCATCCATTTTTGCGGATTGATGTTGTTTAGTTTGCAGCAGGCAAAAAAACTGTAGAACATGGCAGAGCGTTTTGCTCCTTCGTGTGAGCCGGCAAATAAGTAGTTTTTTCTTCCCAAAGCGATTGGACGAATGCTGTTTTCAATCAGGTTATTGTCGATTTTCAGGTTGCCATCATAAAGATAATTCTGCAGGCTTTCCCAAAGCGGAGTAACATAATTTATTGCACTACCAATGGGTGATTTGGGTAAAACCTGTTGTCGCTGAGCATGTAACCATTTTCCAATATCATTAATAATAGGTAAAGCCTTTTCTAATCGTAATTCTTTGCGCTCATTGGGTGTAAGCTCTTGAGCTACTCTTTCAATGGCATAAAGTGCTTGGATTTTTGTCATAACATACGAGGCGCGTTTTTCATCACTCTGCAATGCTTTCTCAAATTTCCGACGTGCATGTGCCCAGCAAGCAAGATGTGTTACTTTATCATTGGCATAATAATGCTTGTACACATTATACCCGTCGGTTTGAAGCACGCCTTGATATTCATGTAAAAAATCACGTGGCGCATCTGTTCCTCGACCTTTCTGATAATCAAAGGCAACGAGCTTTGATAAAGGGGCATGATATGTCCAATAATATCCTAAATGTGTTTTCTTTTTCTTTTGTTTGTCTAAAACTTTTGTTGTGGTTTCATCAGCTTGCAGATATGTTTGTGATTTGATTTCATCTACAAGCCTGTCATAAAGTATTTTTAAAAGGCGACCCAGTTGCGACACCCAGGAATCTATCGTCGATGGCGCAATTGTTATGTCAGATCGCTTAAAAATTTGCTGTTGACGATAAAGTGGTAGATGATCAATGTATTTGTTTACCAAAATTGCAGATAGCAAGCTATTTCCAGCCAAGCATTTTTCAATGGGACGGGAAGGAAGCTCTGCAATAACTACGTTTTTGATGTCTGAGTTTAATGATAAATCCTGATTGTTCTCTAATCTAGCATATTTGTGACGAATAATAACAAGTTTGAAAAACTTTTCAGGAACATATTCCAACATTTCCGTATGCTCTTCTCCAATTTTTTTCATCCCTGTAAGGTCTCCTTCTGGCTCAATAATAATTTCGCGTACAGGAAGATTGTCAGGAATGCGGTTGCGTCCATTATGTTTTTTGGGCTTTTTGCGCTCGTAAGTGATTTTTTCTATGACAGGAGTTTCATCTTGCGTTTCTGCTTCAGAAGCATAATTGGCAAATTCTATTTTCATTTGATTTTTATCAAGTTCAAAACGCTCACGTTTACTGCCAAAAAGCATACGCTGGAGTTGTGTTACCTGATATTTTAACCACATAACATTTTGCTCCTTTTCCAGAATTATTTGTTGTTGTTGTTGCTCCTTTTTTTGAGAACTTTGCTCCTTTTTTTGAGAACTTTGCTCTTGCTTTTCAGCCCTCGATTCTGCCTCCAAAATCGTTTGGATTAATTGCTTTTTTGATAGGTTTTCAAGCACTGATTTCATACTGTAAATATACAGCTAAATCCCCTGAACCACAAGTGTTTCACAGAAAAGAAATCAACATTAATTTGTTACTAAAAACCGCTTCCTTTTTTTGGTTTTCTCAAAGTCAATTCCATGTAAAATCATAAATAATTCTTCTTTCTTCAACTCACTATTGGGAGCATTTATATTGGCCGTTGGGCGTTTAAAACTTCCCCTTTCCAATCGCTTATAAAAGAGCGCTAAACCATCACGATTCCAGTGCAAAACTTTAATTAATGTGCGCTGTCGATTTAAAAACACAAACAGGTATCCTTGTCTTGGATCCAACTCCATGTGATTTATTATTAGACCGCAAAGTCCGTCAAACCCTTTGCGCATGTCTGTTGGCTTGGCGTAAATAAATACTTTACTTGCTTCTTCAAATCCAAACATACTCATGCATAAATAATTATTTTCACACCAGATGGAGCTTCGAGTTCCAATACTTTGCCCAATTTTGATTCAGAGAAATTGAGTTCCTGAAAACCTTCAATCTGTTCACTGGACTGACCGGCTCTTTGTTTTGCTATCCAGTAGTTAAACTTTGCAAGGGTATATTCTTTGTCCTTTACGAACACTTGCTTTGTTAAACCTGATTCACGCCAGGCATCCACTTCTCCAAACATCTTTTCTTGTAAATCCATATCTAATTTTCCACAAAATTCACTGAAATATTTTAGCGGAAAAAGATGGGGTTGGTCGGGGGGATAC
>CAYOUD010000227.1:0-2363 GCA_964407055.1 uncultured Bacteroidales bacterium
TTGTTTAATCAGCAATATTCACGTTAATAGCGATTGTGCATCAGCCGAATTAACGGAAATTGTGATTTTATATCAGCAAAATTCACGCTAAAATTGCTTTTTTAGAAATTTTATTTTTATTTTTGCTTAAAAAAATCAATGTATATTAGAAGAGAATTATTTGCTGCTATTCAAGGAAAGCTATTGCAAAAAAAGATTGTTGTATTGTTTGGTGCTAGACAAACAGGCAAGACAACTTTTATTCGTTCATTATTGAAGGAAATATCTGGTAAAAAGTTGAGAATCAATGCCGATGACAAAATGTACGCCGATGTGTTGTCCTCCAGAGACTTGCAACAATTAAGGGGTTTGGTAGAGGGATATGATGTTTTGTTTATTGATGAGGCTCAGCGGATTTCAGAGATTGGCTTGAATTTAAAGCTATTGCATGATGAGATTCCTGAATTGAAAATTATCGTTACAGGTTCATCTTCATTTGATTTGTCGGGGAAAATCAATGAGCCATTAACAGGTAGAAAACATATTTTTCAAATGTTTCCTTTGTCGATGCAAGAAATGTTATCGATGGGGAATCGTTTTGAATTGCATCAGCGCTTGAATGAGTTTTTAATATACGGTATGTATCCAGAGGTATGTATGTTGACAAATATAAACGATAAAACTGATTCACTCTATGAAATTGGAAATTCCTATTTGTTGAAAGATGTAACCGAACTTCAAAACTTAAAACATGAAACAAAATTGCGACATTTATTACAGTTGCTGGCTTATCAAATAGGTTCAGAGGTGTCAATTAATGAATTAAGTAAACGTTTGCAAATTAGTCGTGATGCAGTTAATAATTATTTGAGTTTACTTGAAAAGGCGTTTGTGATTTTCCGACTTAGTGGGTATAGTCGAAACTTGAGAAAAGAGGTGACAAAAATGGATAAATATTATTTCTACGATAATGGTATCCGAAATATGTTAATCGATAATTTTAAACGCTTAGATTTCCGTAATGACATTGGTCAATTGTGGGAGAATTTTATTGTGGCTGAACGTAAAAAATATTTGGCCAATCATAATATTCGATGTAGTGCTTACTTTTGGAGAACGTATACCGGTGCTGAGTTAGACTATATTGAAGAAGGGAATGAAAGTTTAAAAGCATGGGAGATTAAGTTTAGTAAGAAAACGAACCGCCCACATCAGTCTTTTATTCAGGCATATCCTGATGCAACAACCCACTATGTCACTAAAGGTAATTATTGGGAATTTATTTCACGATTGCATATAAACTCCTTAAAAGATAACGATTAGAAGTTTGGTTTAAGCTCGTATTTCTGATAAAACTCATTGATAATTTTCACCGCATCATCTGTGGTATCAACAATGTGAAAAATATCGAGATCTGATGGTGCAATGTTATGTTGGTCGTTAAGAACTTTTGCTTCAATCCATTTAAACATATCACACCAATAGTCTTTCCCAACAAGTACAATAGGGAAGGATGCGATTTTTTTCGTTTGAATTAAAGTTATGGATTCGAATAATTCATCAAATGTGCCGAACCCACCCGGAAAAACAATAAATCCCTGGCTGTATTTCATGAACATAACTTTACGTACGAAAAAATAGTCGAAACTCACCAGATTTTCTTCAGGAATGTATTTGTTGCCAGCTTGTTCAAATTCCAAAATGATATTGCAGCCAACAGATTTTCCTCCGGCTTCAAACGCTCCTTTATTGGCAGCTTCCATAATTCCCGGACCTCCGCCGGTAATGATTCCATAACCGTATTGTGTGAGTTTTCCTGCCACTTCTTCTGCCATTTGGTAATAAATGTTCTCAGGTTTGGTTCTGGCAGAGCCGAAAACTGAAACACAGGGCCCAATTCTCGCTAATTTTTCATATCCTTGAACAAACTCAGACATAATTTTAAATATCCCCCAACTGTCGTTGGATTTTACATCTTGCCAAGATTTTTCTTCAAGGGATTCTCTTATTCTATCTTCATTAGTCATCATAATTGCAAAATTTTATTGGCATGAAAGATAGTGAAAATAAGAAAGTGTGAGCAAATAAACACTATGTTTTTTGCTCGCACTCATATTTGATGTTATTTGTTTTAACCCGAAAAATTCACCGCAAATAGTCAGATATTAATATAAGGTGCTGTTGATTAACGCCTTAACTTACTGAAACCCATTTTCTATTAACTCAAATCTGCACAAAGGGAATGGCATGAATTTTCCGGGTTAATTGGTATAATCCTAAAAACTGGAAGGATGATAAATAATTGTTTCGCAGATGCCATTTATAGCGTCTGTTTTAACCTTAAATAATCGAGCATTTTTCTTACAATTTTAAATTTTTATATT
>CAYOUD010000228.1:0-2345 GCA_964407055.1 uncultured Bacteroidales bacterium
CAAAGTTAATCAAGTTGTTATTATTGACAAAAATATGCATAAGAAAGAATTGAACTTTCGTCTTAATAATTCCCCAAGTTTTTTACTTGATCCGTATTAATCCGACATTGATGACATCCAGCATTTCCTGTTCATCAAAGAAAAAAACCACATCAAACGACGTGGCTTTGCTAATATGCGATTGGTAAGTTTACCAAATTTTTGTCCATGCTTCTTCAGGCAGATACATAGGATCCCCTTCTTTCACATCAAAAGCGTCATGGAATGCTTTAATTGCAGGGACCTGTGCGTTTACACGCCATTCGCCGAGGGAATGTACATCTTCTTTAGTGCGTCTCAAAATCTCCTGACCAGTAATATTTTGCGCCCATACTTTTGCATATGCGAGGAAGAAACGCTGGTCGGCAGAGAATCCGTTAGTTTCCTCAGGTTCATCTTTTCCTTCCAGAGATTTTCTAAATGCATTGTATGAAATTGTCAGTCCACCAAAATCGGCAATGTTTTCACCAAGTGAAAGCTGTCCGTCAGCGTGAGCCGTATCTAAAACAGCGATGTCATTGTATCGGTCAACAAGGATTTGTGCCTGAGCATCGAATTTCTCTGTATCTTCGTCTGTCCACCAAGTTTTAAGGTTTCCTTCCTTATTAAAATTGCGTCCCTGATCATCAAAACCATGTGTCATTTCATGCCCTATAACCACGCCAATTGCACCATAATTCACGGCATCATCTGCACCCATATAAAAGAATGGCGGTTGCAAAATCCCGGCAGGGAAACATATTTCATTTGTAATCGGAGAATAATACGCATTAACGGTTTGAGGATTCATGTGCCATTCTTCTTTATCAACCGGTTTGCCAATTTTGCTAAGCATGTATTCAAAATCAAAACGATTTGAATTGAGCATATTTTGGACGTGTGAATCCGTGATTTCAAGTGCTGAGTAGTCTCTCCATTTATCAGGATACCCAATTTTAACCACCATTCCTGCGAGTTTTTCCTGCGCTTTGTTTTGAGTTTCAGTACTCATCCAAGTAGATTGTTTAATACGCTCAGAAAATGATTTACGAAGGTTTTCAACCAGTGTCAGCATACGCTCTTTGGCTTCCGGTGGAAAATGGGTTTCAACAAATTTTTGTCCAACTGCTTCTCCAAGCACTCCATTTGTTGCGCTAACCATACGTCTCCAACGGGGTTTTTGTTTTTCTTGTCCGCGAAGGAATTTACCGTAAAATACAAATTGAAGATTGTCAAAGTCGGAGCTTAACATGCTTGCACTTGAACCGAAAAGTTTCCAACGCAAATAGGTTTTCCAATCGTCCACAGAAACATCATCCATCATTGTGCCAAGCAATGTAAAAAATTCCGGCTGACGCACATTAATGGTGTCTATATTTTCCATTCCGATTTCGCTCAAATAGGTGTCAAAATCAAAACTTCCGCTTAAATCATTCAAATCAGCAAGATTCATTTTATTATTGGTCGCATGCGGATTTCTTTGCTCCAAACGTGTCATGGATGCTTCAGCCAGACGGGTTTCAATTTCCATTACCCGTGCGGCATGTGCTTCTGCTATTTCAGCATCATCACCCATGAGGGAAAACATATTTGCCAAAAAGCGCAGATACTCTTCACGAATTTCTTTGCTACGAGCATCTTCGGCAGTATAATAATCTCTATCGGGAAGTCCGAGGCCACCTTGATGAATATGTGCAATTTGCATATCGCTATTATCCGCATCAGCAGAGCCAAAGAAATAAAACAAACTGCTTAAACCGGTTTTATTATTGTATGCAAATTGCTTAATAATATCGGCTTTGCCTTCGATGTCATCAATTTTTTCTATTTCCGGCAATAATGGCTTCATACCGAGGGTTTCAATGGTCGCAGAATCCATACCAACGGAATAAAAATTTCCGATTTTCCATTCAAGACTTCCCTCAGGATGCTCACCATCAGCAAGTTCAACAATCAGGTTTTTTACTTTTTGGCTGGTTGATTTTGCCAATAGGTCAAAGGAACCGAAACGGCTTTCTTCTTGCGGTAAAGGATGATTCTTTTGCCATCCACCGGTTGCGTATTGATAAAAATCGTCCTGAGGACGTACGTTCGTATCAAGGTCTTCCAGCAAAAGTGCTTTATCTTCCATAGTTTCTTCTTTAGTATTACAGGATATCATCACTGTGCTTACAATGAGCCCTGCAATTAATAATGTAACATTCGATTTCATATACTGTTTAACCTGCATTATTCATCGCAAAATTAAGCGTATTTGCGTCAATATACTAACTTTTAAAGCCTAAAAACAATTAATAGTTTACACCTAATTTTAGGTATGCTTGAAA
>CAYOUD010000229.1:0-2316 GCA_964407055.1 uncultured Bacteroidales bacterium
GATTCACAATCGGTATTAACATCTAACTATTTGCGGTGAATTTTTCGGGTTAATACTAAGCATGCATTAGGTTTCCTCATGAATTCCTATTATATTTATTAATTGATTTTTATCGGATAATAATAATTTTATTATTTCCTGTAAAAATCTTAATTTGCAGAAATTTAATGCTAATCTTTAAAAGTAAATGCAATTATGAAGAAAATTCTATTATTAAGCTTGCCGGTGATTTTATTGATGACCGCATGCAGTGACAAAGAAAGCAAAGACGCTATTACTGTTGATAATCCTTTCTTTCATACGTATGAAACCCCTTACGGTGTTCCGCCTTTCGACAAAATTGAAAATGAACATTATTTGCCTGCATTTAAGGAAGGTATAATACAGCAAGAAGCAGAAATTCAGGCAATTGTCAATTGTAAAGAAGCCTCGAATTTTGAAAATACAATCTTAAAATTCGACCGTTCTGGAGATTTGCTCACACGGGTTTCTATCGTATTTTTCAATATTTCCTCAGCGGATAATAGTGATGAGTTGCAGGAAATTGCAGAACAAGTCACTCCGCTGATTTCTGAACACAGCAATAACATGATGCTGAATGCTGATTTGTTTAAACGTGTTAAGGAAATTTATGAAAATCGCTTTGATGCTGATTTAGATTCAAGTCAAATTCGTGTTGTTGAAAAAATCTATCAAGATTTTGAACGGAGTGGTGCGAATCTGAAGGATGATGATAAAGCTCGCATGCGTGAAATCAACAACAAACTATCAATGTTAAGCTTAGATTTTGGAAATAATCTGTTGGCTGAAACCAATAAAAATTTCCGCTTAGTTGTTGATAATGAGGCGGATCTTTCTGGATTACCCAAATCTGCAATTGAAGGTGCTGCTGCAACTGCTGCCGATTTGGATATGGAAGGAAAATGGGTTTTCCAGTTATCCAGAGCATCTATGACTCCTTTCCTTCAATATGCCGATAATCGTGATTTGCGTGAGAAAATTTACATGGGCTACATTATGCGTAGCAATAATGATAATGAATTTGACAATAAAGATATTATCAGCGAGATGGTACAGTTGCGTGCTGGAAAAGCTGAACTTTTAGGTTATAATACTCATGCAGATTTTGTTATTGATGTCAATATGGCTAAAACGCCTGAAAATGTGAACGAATTTTTAATGAAACTTTGGGATGCTGCATTGCCTGTTGCTAAATCTGAAGTTTATGATATGCAACAAATTATTGATAGAGAAGGCGGAGATTTCAACCTTGCTCCATGGGATTGGTGGTATTATGCAGAAAAATTGAGAAAAGAAAAATACGATCTCGATGAGAATGAATTAAAACCTTATTTGAAACTTGAAAATGTGCGCAACGGTATGTTTTGGGTTGCAAATCAGCTTTATGGAATCAATTTTGAAAAACTCGATGATGTGCCGGTGTATCATCCCGATGCTGAGGTATTTAAAGTGACAGAAGCTGACGGTACGCTTGTCGGATTGTTGTATGCTGATTATTATGTGCGAGATAGTAAACGTGGTGGTGCTTGGTGTACCAGTTTTAGGGAAGCAACTTACGATGCTAAAGGAAATCGCGTTGAGCCGATTGCAACTATCGTGATGAATTATCCAAAACCAACAGAGGAAACACCTTCTTTATTAAGTTGGGATCAAACAACTACCATGTTCCATGAATTTGGACATGCATTGCATGGCTTGTTTACTGACGGAATGTACCAACGTACTGCCGGTGTTGTGCCGAGAGATTATGTGGAATTGCCATCGCAAATCATGGAAAATTTTGCAAGTGAACCTGAAGTAATGAAATATTATGCAAAACATTATCAAACCGACGAAGTAATTCCGGATGAGTTAATTGAAAAACTCAATAAATCAGGACACTTTAACCAAGGTTTTGTTACGGTTGAATATCTTGCCGCTTCAATCCTTGATATGGATTGGCACAGCTTGAAAACTGGTGAAACAGTTGAAGATGTTCTCGCATTTGAAAAAGCATCTATGGATCAAATTAATTTGATTTCTGAAATCGCTCCACGCTATAGAAGCACCTATTTCCAACACATTTTTAGTGGCGGATATTCTGCCGGATATTATGTGTATATCTGGGCTGCTGTGCTTGATGCTGATGCGTTTAATGCGTTCAAAGAAAGTGGTGATATCTTTAATCCTGATCTTGCTGCTAAATTCAGAAAATATTGTCTGGCTGAGGTTGGAGAAGGACCTGCAATGGAACAATACATTAAATTCCGTGGTCAGGAACCATCCGAAAAGCCGCTTTTAGAACGTCGCGGATTA
>CAYOUD010000230.1:0-2308 GCA_964407055.1 uncultured Bacteroidales bacterium
AATGTTAACGATAATATGCAAGCAATTAATGTATCAGAACTTCCTGAAGGTTCTTATGTAGTGCGTATTGCAAACGGTGCTAAAATTAAAGCTCAAAAATTAAATATCGTAAGATAATAAGAAGTTTTAAAATGATTCATATTAAATGGAGAGGTTCGCCTCTCCATTTTTTTTGGTGAAAAAAACACAGTTTTTTGTGAAAAGTTTATAAATCCGTACAAACTTGAAATTAAGACCGTATGATTATGAAAAACTTAAACCTAGTTACTCATTGCTGTTTTATTGCTTTCAGCAATGACATTTTGCTTAATTTGACATGTTGACATCGCCATTTTTCCCTCATCCTGCAATGTAATGCGGTCATTTCGATGGAGGTGCGACTGAGAAATCTGTCTGCCGAAATTCCGTTTTTTTCATTACCGGTCTGTCATCTGCGTACCATTGAATGACTATCATTTCCCATCGAATGACAATCGCTTTTTCTTTCCTATTGAATGACCATTGTTTTTCCTTTCCAACTTTCAATTCTACTCATTAGAAACTACTTTAATCTCAACCCGGCGGTTTAATTGACGTCCAAATTCCGTGTCATTATCTGCAATCGGATCACTGTTTCCAAATCCCCGGTATTTCAGGCGGTTTTTATCAATTCCTGACTCAATTAAAAATTGATAAACGGACTCTGCGCGTTCAATACTTAATTTTTTATTGTATCGGTTGCTCCCGACATTATCAGTGTGTCCGCGAATTTCAATCATTAAATTCGTTTCATCTTGGAGGGTTTTTCCCAATTTCTCCATGGTTGGATATGAAGAAGGTAAAAGCTCGGATTGATTGAAGGCAAAATAGATACTTGGTAAATCAATGGAATAGCCTGTTTTTGCATCACGAATGCTATTTATCAAGGCTTCTGTGTCCTCGTTGGATTGTTGACTGTACGACCCCGCAATTATGTCATTGATATTTCTGCCCGGCATTTGCATGTTTGTTGTCGTTGAATCAGTCGGGTTAATTAAAATCGAACCGGAATTCTCTGAACCGTTCGACGCATAGGCTTGATTATCTCCGGATTGATTTGTACTGTTGCTGTTTTCATTATTGTCGTTTCCATTTGTGCCATCCGGATTCGCTAAATCATCCGATCCATTTTCCACTGAATTTGAATTTTCATTATCATCGGATCCGTCCTGCATGTTCTCGGAGTCTGATTTGTCGTTTTCATTCGTTGAACTTGTTCCTGTACCTGATGTGCCGGATTGGTTTTGTGTATTGTTTATCGCTTCATTATTATTGTCATTCATGGCGAGCAATCGATCATTTTCCATCGCTTCCATGTTCTCATAAAAATAATCCAGATACGATTTCGGATCATCAGCTAGCCAATCATAACCCATGGAATTTTCATTCAGACATCCGCATTCGAAATGGTTCTCAATTTTGAAAAGTGTAAGATCATCAAAATAATAGTATGCATAAACAAAGGCCGAATCAACTAATGTGTCTCTGTTTTCATAATAATGCCTCTGAATTTCAGGAGCAAAATTACCGATTGTTAGATATTGTTCACGACCACGCGCCCTAAATACACCGCAAAGCTCTATCCACTCCGTTTTGTTATCCATAACTTTTCCGGGGTGATTAAAAACCATTGGTTCTGCCGTTAATATGCCAAAATTCCAGGCTTTCATTTGTTCACGGGTAAAAGCAACTCCCAGTCCGTCAGTTGCATAAACCGAAGCTGATGCATGCCGATATTTCATCGTGAAGCAGTATAATTGTCTAAACTCTAATCGTTCATTTAGTTCAACTTCTAAGTATTCTCTGGCCGGTCGCTTTTTATCTGCACTGTCATGAAAAACTTCGCGCAAAATGAGCCCAACATAGGCATCTCCTTCTGCAGCATCAGCAAGACCTGCGAAATTTTCAGGAATTCCTGCTTTATCACTGCATCGATGAAAATAATCTGGTGTTCCGCGATTCGGATTTTTCCAATAAGGAAGCAATTCTTTAACCGGTTCGGCAGTATAATCTTCAGGACAAGCCCAGCCGCCTTCGAATCCTGCATTTGGCACAAGATTTTGCGCTTTACCGATATCCGTAAAGCATAATAATAAGCAAACAATGAATAAATAGTTATGTATAATTGTCATTGACAGCGCTGATTTGTCTTAGTAATAAACTTATCAAAAATAATTTTATTATTTGGATTTATCGATTTTCTACACAAAGTTTGCGCCAAATTGTAAAAACAGCTTGTTTAACCCGTAAAATTCATGCCATTCCCTTTGTGCAGATTTGAATCATCTAA
>CAYOUD010000231.1:0-2290 GCA_964407055.1 uncultured Bacteroidales bacterium
AATTTATCATTGACAGGATTTGGGAAAATGTCAAAGCGTGATTGTAGTTCAGGGGCAATGCTTGGACGCTCAATGTTTTCATGCGAATTATCTGCAATTGCAGATTTTTCTTGGTTTGGATTCGGTAAAATCACAATTGGTTCATATGACTCAAGTCCGGAAGCCATTAAAATTGCTCGTGCATCTCCTCCTGATTTATTGCTATAATCTTCCGCTAGCTCATAAAGATAGTTCAAGTCAGAAGCGGCAATCTCAGCATTTTGTAGGTTTTGACGAACAGCAAGACTAATTTGTTTTACTCTGACTTGCTTTAGCTTTTCTGTGTTTTCTGTACCGATAAGCATTGTTTCAATATTAGCTAGCAGGTTTTCTGCGGCATTAAATTGATTTTGCTTAATGTACATATCTGACAATTTAAGTTTAGAATGCAAATCTGTTTTCGCTTCCAAATATTCAAGCCATTCATCTTGCATTTCATCCGTACCGTTGTGCACATATTTCAATTGCAATCTGTCGGTAAGATACTGACGGGCAGCTTTTGCCATTTGTATTTTGTTTTCCAAATTCTCCAAACGATTTACGCCTGTTTGATATTGGCTAATGTAGTATTTCAATTCAGGACTTAAATTTGATACTTCCACATCCTCTTTCACACTGCTTGGCAAAGGAGAGTTTGCAATCATTACAGAAGTTCGTGATAATGCATTGGCATTATCATTCGTTAAATATGAACTCAAAATGGTATCTGTCAAGTTCGGAGAAACTTCCATTAAGGAATTATGCACAGCTTGTTGATTGCCTTCAGTTACGGTTTGTGCAGCAATCACCAACTCCAATTCATTCACGTCAGCGAGAAGCGTATTATACACTGTTTCAAGACTATCTTGTTCTGCTTCCTTATCATCAAGGCTATTGCGAATGGGAGTAATAATTATTATCAAGCCAGAACTTAAATTTGAGGGACATTCTTGTTCGCGGGTAGTGAAGGTTCCGTAATAATGCCTACTTACGTCATTATAATCAAAACTATTAATGTTCGCATCAAACAAAGATGAATTGTCATATGCTCCATTATATCGATATTTATAACCCAACATGTGGATGTACGATGTGTTTTGATCAACATAAAAATCTCTTTCACCACTTGAGCCATGCAGCCAAAAAGTATTATCAGCCGATTCAAAATTCCCTGTTAGAATATCTTGCCCTTGTTTCCAGCTAATTGAAGATCCCGGTATGTTAATCAACCCATGTTCTTGAGTTTGGATTAGACCACCTGTAACTGCTATAGCATAATCAGTTTGGAAAAAATCATTACAAATGAACTGCAATCCGTTTGGTTGATCCATTGCTGTGCCATTAATTCCCATACCAATAGCACTGGTTGCAAAACCATTACCGTTCAAAAATGAAAAATCATTATAATAAATTTCATTTGCATGAAGTCCTGAATTAAATACAACCAGACCAGTCGAGCCATTATGGAAATCATTTTCCTCAACCTGATAACCTGTACAACTCTCCAGATACAAACCAAAACTGTTGTTTATTTGAAAACCCCCTTGTATATCAAATACATCCAAATCATTTCGTGTAAACTGCAAGGCAGAACTGCCGGTAATCCATGCACCACGTAGATTTTCAGTAAAATCACAACGATCAATCACAATATTGTCACCATCATTTGATTTAATCCCATAATATAGGTTTGAAAAATTATTTCGCTGATAATTCGTGCAGGGATAAAGCTGATTCAGACATTTTCCTTTTATTTTAAAATCAGAGTAATCTGCCTGAATGCCACAGCCGTATTCCCAATAGGGTTTAGAGAACGTTGTGTTGTTTTCAAAATCACAACCAAATACTGATACGCCACTTGTTGTCCACATGTGTAAATGAATATTTGGAATTTCGCTTTTGTTATAAAGCGCATCATCCCATATGAAATCACAGTTTGTGAATTTACTTTCCTGATTATAAAAAACTGTAATGGAAACTCCATTAATATTGTTTTTAAAAACACTGTTTTTAGCAATGATTAATCCACCAGCACCGGCGTCAACTCCTTTTTCTGCAAACTCAATTCTTGAATTAACCATATGTAAATATGGCTGTGGGGTAGTAGTAGTTTGCCAACCACCGTTCAAATCAATGCCTGCCCAAAGCTTATCGTCTTCACACTCATCAAATACAGTAAACGTAGTATTATTCAGGGTTAAACGTGAGCCAACTCCCGAAGGATTATCATCCATTTGAATTTCGTAGCCATCACGGAAATGAATAATCATAT
>CAYOUD010000232.1:0-2210 GCA_964407055.1 uncultured Bacteroidales bacterium
AAATACGTTTCAACATGAAATATTTTTTTCTCTAGTGCCTTTGAAAACGAGCGGACGAAAACAAACGATTGCCTTTCGATGGGAAAAGAACGAGCATGCGAAGTTGCGAAGACGCGTAGAGGCGAAAAACGAGCTTGCGAGCATGCGAAAATTCCAATTGCAGCAAATATTCAGAAGTTTAGCACAATTTACCTAAATCCTAACACCTAACACCTAACTCCTAACTCCTAAACCCTGACACTGCAAGCGTGCGAAACTTTCCGCTCCGAGTGTAACGAGGAGCAACTTTCCACTTTAAACTCCGAGTAGTTTACGAAAATTCTTTTTCAAGTTGATCTATTTGTTGTTTGAATTTTTGAAAATTTTCTTTTTCAAGTTTTTTAATGTTTTTTAATTTCCAAGCTATACCGGGATACATGCTCCAGTCTTCATAAAACCAATCTGGTTTTCCTTTAGCTACGCTAATGATTATCTGTTTTTGTTGCAGTGTCATGTTTTTGTGGATCAATTCAACAAGGCGATTGCGCTCATATTTAAACATGTCATAAGTAAATTCCTGTTCGGACATACCAGAAAATTGATTTGTCAGTGTATTTTTCTGATTTAAGAAATTTGGGTGCAGGATTTCTATAAACGGGCGTTTGCTGCTGAAAAGACAAAACAAAAAGCCTTTCATTAGTTCTTGAGTAAAATGGGTTTTATCCAATAATATTTTGGTGTCAAACAGATCTCGTGGATGCTGCCTGTCTAATGCCGCAATCATTTTGCCACCAAACAATTGAGTATCCGAAACAATAGCCATTTCACAAAATTGACTGAATGCATTTTGTGCAGCATTGCAAAGGGGGAGTTGTTTTATGTTATCTATGACTCCACGATTGATGGTGTTGACTTCAATTTTCACGATGGAATTATTGCGCCTGCAGAATAATTTCATCTCTTCATGATTAGATATTCCTGAATGTATTCGCAAACCCGGGATGGTATGTTGTAATTTTCCTGAAATTTCATCAAGCAATAATCGTATGTTTTCTAAATCTGTTTCCCTCTTGTCAAAAGGAAGGTATGTCAAATCAATATCCACCGAAAGGCGTGGCATATCATGGTGAAATAAATTAATAGCCGTACCTCCATGCATTGCAAATTCAGAAAACTCATTTAGCACCGGAATAGTTCTCAATAATAAAGCAACCTGTTGTTTGTATTGTGCTCCAATCATAAAAGCCCCTCTGGTAGTGTTATTTTGTATTTAGATTCAAATTTCCCGTTTTTGACAATACTGCGTTTACCTTTACCGAGATTTATTCTGGAAATATCCAGATGTTTGAGCCATGCATGTGATGCTTTCTCAGCAAAATAAAGAAAAAGCCGCTTTGTTTTTACAGATTTACATTGCTCTAGCAAGCTTTGAACCTGATTTGGTTGTAAGGTATTCAGGCTTTCCATGATAAGCCAAGCTTCTTCAATTTCAAAATGTTCCGGTGTCAGTTCAAGGCATTCCATTATAGCTCTGGTGGGAGATGAAATGCTTATTTCTAAACTCCCCGTATCATATTTCACCAGCTCCTCATCTGCCGGAAGGAAAGATGTACGCCGAATTTTGTATTCATCTGACCAATGATTGGAAAACCATGCAGGTAATTTCAGACCAGGTGCAGAAAAAAGTGTCAATGCCTGATTTTCCATGGCGATATAATGTGCGTATCCCTGAAGGTACAAAGCCGAAGGACCACCGATGTGAATGCTCTTTTTTGCCTGTTTCTGTAAGGCATAAAGGCCTCCAAAAATTCCGATATCATCGCCGGTACGTTTGTATGCACCTTTGCCCAATGGTGTTAACCATTTACTGCGAAGGTACTTTTGCTGCAAGGCATGCGAATACCCCTGTTCTACAAGCCAAGAAGACAATAAGACTGCTCCACGCGGTACGTTTTGTAACAACTGGTTTATTTTTGATCCCTGCATTGTACTCATGGTACAAATATAAGCATATTTTTAAACTCTAAAAATGTTTTAGAATTGCCAATCATTTAACTTGCCGTATTCCATTACCCTGCGGATAAGGTATAATTTATGTTGCTCCAAATCCAAGCTTTCCACATCCACATCCCAAAAAAGATGCGGTGAAAAATCTTTGGGTGATATGTTATTTTTATTCATTTTGCTGTGAAATTTTTACAAAGTTACGCTAAATACGTTTCAACATGAAA
>CAYOUD010000233.1:0-2209 GCA_964407055.1 uncultured Bacteroidales bacterium
TATAACTATTTGCGGTGAATTTTTCGGGCTAGGTCTCTTATCCATCCCCTTACGGCTTCACTTTCATTGCAAATTCACCATTTTCAATTTTAAGAAGCTCAGTTTCTTCCATATTTGACAATGTACAAGAAAACGTGCCGGTTGCAAGATAGTAACGCGAATCTCCTATTTGTTGATAAGAATCAAATGTGCAAACATGTTCTGCATCGCGGGAAAAATCGGTACTCATCTGATAAACAAATTGTTCTGCCGGTTTTTTATTCAAATCACGATGGAAAATATTTAAGCGAACCGGAAACTGATTTCCAACCAAACTCGCTGCATTTATCATGCCTTTATCGGCAATATAAAAACCAAAATTTACCTGTTTTAACACATCATCTGTCTTATCATATTCATATGACATGTCCACATTATACATTGCAATTGAATTTGTGTAAGCATATCCGCAGGAGGCATCATCATTTTGCATTATGACAGTTTCCCCGGCATTTTCATAGCTAACAAAGAATTGCTTGGTAATGCCTTGCTCCTTTTTTTCAGATGACTTAGCGTCTGACTTGTCTTCTGGTGTCTGACAAGCTGTAAACATGACAAACAATCCGAGAAATAAATAGCTAATTTTTTTCATATCGACTTAATTATTGTTTTAGAAAATTTAAAACGGTTTTAGAAATAAATTCCAATTGATCATGCTGCAATTCTGTATGCATGGGCAAGCTAATTACCTCCCTGATTAAACGGTTAGTTACCGGAAAATCAACATCATTGCTTTCATAAAACTCAAAGGCTTTTTGTGAATGCAAAGGAACAGGATAATAAACCGCACAAGGAATCCCATTATCCAACAGATGCTGTTTCAGCACATCACGCTCAATGCCTTTGGTTACCAACGTATATTGATGAAAAGTATGCGTTGAATATTCAGCACGTTTGGGAGTAATGAGTTTATCACAATCTGCGAAAAAAGCATCGTAATAATCAGCAGCTTTTCTGCGGGCAGCATTGTATGCATCCAGATTGGGCAATTTTGCTCTCAAAATCGCTGCTTGAATGGTATCTAAACGACTGTTTATACCAATTATATCGTGATAATATTTCACTTTTGAACCATGATTCACAATGCTGCGAATTTTCTCTCCCAACGCATCATCATTGGTAAACAAAGCACCACCATCTCCATAACATCCAAGATTTTTTGACGGAAAAAATGAAGTGCAACCAATATCTCCAATCGTTCCAACTTTTGCAGTGCTTCCATCAGAAAATTTATAATCTGAACCAATTGCCTGAGCAGTATCTTCAATAAGATACAGATTATTTGCTTTCGCAATTTCCACTAAATCCTCCATGGGCGAGGATTGTCCAAACAAATGCACCGGCACAATGGCTTTTGTTTTTGGCGTAATAGCAGATTTAACACGGTCAATATCCAAAGTAAAAGTTTCTGGGTCAACATCCACTAGAACCGGTTTCAATCCGAGTAATGCAATTACCTCAACAGTTGCAATAAAAGTAAAATCAGATGTAATTACCTCATCTCCTGGCTTTAAACCAAGCGCCATCATAGCAATTTGCAAAGCATCGGTTCCGTTTCCGCAAGTGACCGCATATTTGACATCCATATAATTTGCCAATTCAGACTGAAAGCGTTTCACCTGTGGTCCGTTGATAAATGCAGTTTCTGATATTACCTCTTGAATTCCTTTATCCACTTCTGATTTGATTTTCTCATACTGAGATTTCAAATCGACCATATTGATTTTGTCCATGCTGAAATATTTTTCGTGAAATTACGGATTTTTTCATAAAACAAAAAAAGCGGCATTTTTTTTTAATTCCGCTTTCCCCAATAATACCAATTATGTTATCTATCAAAATGCCATTCATACCAGCTTTCCGACTGCCCTTTCATCTTTAACGAACTATTTGTCAGCTCAATAAGATCCCAAACTCCGACACCATCTAAAGTAATGGTTTCTTCCACATTATCTACCAGATATACTCCTGTGTGTGAGGATGTTCCGATGTCAAAATCATAGGTTCCGTCAGAAAAGAAGGTTGCAGTATTGTAATCATATGTATTCATAAGATCCTCACCGCTACTGTTTTCTGCGTAAATCCACGTCCATGTGCCAACAATTTGGTCAGAAGGCTCTAATGTACATGATGAAAAATAAAATCCTGCCAATGCAAGCAGCAAAATAAA
>CAYOUD010000234.1:0-2039 GCA_964407055.1 uncultured Bacteroidales bacterium
TGATTGTTGATTGCTGATTGCTGATTGTTGATTGTTGATTGTTGATTGAAAAACTACCAATTAACAATCACCAATCAATCTTAAAAATACATAATTATGGGAAAAACATTTGTAGAAAAAATACTTGATGCCCCATGTGGAGCTATCGTATTCAGAAAGCCGAATATTGTACTCACGCATGACAACACCGCCAGCATCAAAAAAACATTTGAAAATATGGGCGGAACGAAATTGGCAAATCCGGATCAGGCGCTGATTGTTTTAGATCACAACGCACCTCCTACCAATGCGAAATTGGCGACACAATACCAAAACATCCGGGATTTTGTAGATGATCACGGCATTAAGAAATTTTATGATGTCGGAAACGGTATCTGTCATCAAATTATGTCATATCATGCTGAACCCGGGATGATTATCGTCGGAAGTGATTCTCACACATGCACTGCAGGAGCTTTCAACGCTTTAGCAGCAGGAATTGACAGAACAGAATCTGCCGGTATCTGGAAAAAAGGTGAAACTTGGTTTCGTGTCCCTGAATCAATAAAAGTTGTATTACACGGGGAATTACCAAAAGGCGTTTACGCAAAAGACTTATCGCTACACATTATCGGAATGATTGGTTCAGCCGGAGCAAATTACAATTCCATTGAATATCATGGCGAAGGCGTAAAAACACTTAGCATTTCACAACGGATGACACTGGCAAACCTTGCCTCAGAAATGGGTGCAAAAAATGCCGTTTTTCCTCCAGACGAAGTCTTGGCAGAATTTTACGGACGCGATGCAATTAAAGGCATTTGGGCTGATGATGATACTGAATATCTCCGAACGCTTGAAATTAATTTATCCGAATTATTCCCGTTAGTTGCAGCACCACATCACGTGGACAATGTTAAAGCCTTATCAGAAGTTCAAGGGCTTAAATTGAATCAGGGACTAATCGGCACCTGCACAAACGGGCGTCTTGAAGATTTACGCATTGCTGCAGAAGTGCTGAAAGGCAAGCAGGTTAAACACGGATTTCAATTGTTGATTATTCCGGCATCGAAAGAAATTTACATGCAGGCAATGGAAGAAGGAATTTTAAAAACGTTAATGGATTCCGGCGCACAAGTACTATCAACAAGCTGTGGGCCATGTTTGGGAACCGGTCAGGGAATTCCTGCCGACGGATATCGTGTGATTTCTACAGCAAACCGAAATTTTAAAGGCAGAATGGGAAATAAAGAAGCAGAAATTTATCTGGCCTCCCCTGCTGCAGTTGCAATTTCATCCGTATATGGGGAAATTACCGATCCGCGCGGCGTAAAAGCCAATGATAAATTTGAATTTTCCAAAGCGCAAACCAATACCATTGAAATCAGTGAATCAGACAATCGCAGAATCGGGAATGTATGGAATTACGCTGATGCCAACGACTTGAACACCGACCAAATGTTTGCAGGAAACCTGACTTACAATGTGCTAAGCTCAGACGGGGAAGCCATTATGCCATACTTATTTGAGGGCTTTGATCCAAATTTCTCAAACAATGTACAAAAAGGCGATATTATTTTGGCAGGAGACAATTTCGGCTGCGGCTCATCCCGTGAACATCCCGCTGTTGGGTTATCTTACGCAGGCGTGCAGGTTATAATCGTGAAATCCGTTAACCGGATATTTTATCGTTCATCGGTAAATCAAGGACTATTACTCATTGTGCATCCGGAAGCTGTTGATGCTTACCAAGTGGGCGATAAAGTAAAACTTGACACCGAAAATGGCAAAATACAAATTGGCAGTAAATCATTCGGTTTTGCTCCGCTACCGGGCAAATTAAAAGAAGTGATTGATCAAAAAGGATTAGTAAACTGGATAAAGAACAACTAACCAGCATTATTCATCGCAAAATTAAGCGTATTTGCATCAATATATTAAGGGGCCTTCTAATAATTCTTTTCTTTCAAGAAACAAATTTAATGAATAAGATGCAAGGCATAATTTTTTTTGAATAGCCATAGCTATTTAGAAAAATTTTAACGCAGTCAGATTGTTTA
>CAYOUD010000235.1:0-2026 GCA_964407055.1 uncultured Bacteroidales bacterium
ATTAATAATTGTGATGGAAGTATTCGTTATGCTATTCCTTTTTATTGCGAAGATTATGTCGGTTTTAACCGGAATATAACCAATGATTATAACAAGAACGGGATTGATGAATTATATATCTTTACACATTCAGGAGATACCATATTTCTTAATATTATTGAATTATTTGAGGATAAAGAAAAAGCAATTGCATCGCATAAAATTATCCCTTTAGAACGCTTTCAATTTTATGACAACAAACCCGATTGCTTAATAAACAGTGTACAGTACGATGATTTAACCCAAGATGGGTATCAAGAAATTATTTTCTCGTTACGAGCAGGATTTACCATTAGCCCAAGAAAATTTTATTCTTATGACATCCACAATGATTATTTAAAGTCAACACCCGATTTAGGAGCTGCATGTAGTATTTCTCATCTTGCAGACATAAACAATGACGGAAAAAATGAAATTTTATTAAGCTGTGGAGATGTCAACAATATGGAAAATCCGAGTGAGCATTTGTATGCAGATAGTTGTGCATATTTCATGATATTAAATGATTCGTTGGAGTTTCTTTTTGCACCAATTTCAAATCATCTTGACCGGGCAATTTTAAGCCCCAGAAAAACCAAGGATAAAAATAAGGTGCTAATTCTGCCGCATACAAGATATCCTTATAGCAGTGAAATTCTTTTATATGATATTTCAGGCTACGCGCCCAAATTGATTAATAGTAAAACCTCTGATCATTACATTTCTTGGTTGTATTTTTTTGGAGAATGTGTCCCTGAAAAACAGTTAGTATTGAAAAAATATAAAACAATTTGCAGTATAAATGATGATTTGTCATTAAATACCGTTTACAAATTCAAATCTGATGTTAGGCATTTATACATGGAAAATGAACATGATTTTGATGGAGATGGCATTGGGGATAGTTTTTTTAAATCTCCCAACGGCTTACATTTAATCTCCATACCAAAACGCAAAAAACTTGCTAAAATCAACAATATTACTTGGGGAAACTCTGCATATCAAACACATAGTTACAAAACAGCAAATCACGGGGAAACGGTTTTTCTGAATGTCCATTTTTCGAATGAAAAAATTATACGCTTTCGTATTGAAAAAAATCCGCTATTTGCTTATCGACTTTTGTTTGGAATCGGGAGTTTTATTGTTTTATTATTGGCATTCAGTCTTTTTGATTTAATTATTAAGCAACGCGTAAAGAAATCGCTCGAAATCCGTAAAAAACTTCAGGAACTTCAGCTACTAAACAGCAAAAGTCAAATTTCACCTCATTTTTTGTTCAATGCTCTGAATTCCATTTCTGCTCTCATTTACAAGGAAGATAAAGAAAAAGCCTACGATTATATTACCAAATTTTCAAAATTACATCGAAGTCTTCTAGAAAATTCAGATCAAGTGTTTATCCCACTTAGCGATGAACTTGATTTCTTAGGAAATTATCTCATTTTACAGAAATTGCGGTATAAAGAAAGATTGAATTATGATATATTATGTGATAAAAATGTGAGTCCTGAAGTTAAAATACCTAAAATGTTAATTCAGGGATATGTTGAAAATGCAATTAAACATGGATTAATGCAAAAACCAGAAGGTGGAAAAGTAAATGTTAAAATATCACAATCAGAAAAACTACAAATTACAATAGAAGACAACGGTATTGGAATGGAGGCTGCTGCAAAAATTAAAAACCGAGCAGACAGTACTGGCAAAGGCTTACGCTTGAACAAGCAAATTTTTGTTTTACTGGAAAAACTGTACAATTACAAAATTGTGTGTCGGTTTGAAAATGTGAATGACTTGGATGCAGGTAATGCGGGGACAAAGGTTGTTTTGGAGTTGCCGAAAGAATAGTTTTAATCTACCTTTAAATTCAAGAAATTGAATGTTTTATTTGTGCGATATGATAACAGATCGTATTATTATCATGCCAAAATATTAATCTTTTTAATATTTTGGCATGATAATAATATTGGGGTGATTGAAACTACGCTTCAAACAAACTGTTTAT
>CAYOUD010000236.1:0-1990 GCA_964407055.1 uncultured Bacteroidales bacterium
CGTTACGGTCTTGCTATTAGAGAGCTGTAGAGTTTTTGTTGATTTCATTTGCGTTTAGATTCCTGAAACGCTGTAATAATAGGGTAAAAGCCGTTTTTAACCGTTACGGTCTTGCTATTAGAGAGCTGTAGAGTTTTTGTTAATTTTATTTGCGTTTAGATTCCTGAAACGCTGTAATAATAGGGTAAAAGCCGTTTTTAACCGTTACTCCCTTGCTATTAGTGGGCTGTGGAATGTTTGTGATTTAACATTTATTTTTATAACAATTCCTTGTTACTTTTCGTTTAATAATTATGATGAATTATTTTTCCCGTTTACTGATTTTGTTTGTAGCTTTAATGCTGTTTAATATTCCTGCGGTTTTTGCTCAGGATTATAACCCTAGGGTAGTGAAAGAATTAGTCAATCAGGCACGAAGCGAAAGCCGATATTGCGGAAAAACAAAATACCAAGCAACAGGCGCCTTAGAATCGGATGTAAAACTGGATCAAATTGCGCAGAACCATGCCAATGACATGTCTGAAAACGCCTTGTTTTCACATATTGGCAGCGATGGTCGTAATCCTGAAATCCGACTTGATGATGCCAATTATTTTTGGATTTATTATGGCGAAAACATTGCCCGTCAATATGATGATGAGCAGGAGTTGGTTCAGAGCTGGTTAAAAAGTGTTGCCCATTGCAAAAACATCATGGAACCTGATTTTACAGTCTTTGGTTTTGGTGATAAGTTAGGATATGCTTGTATGGTATTTGTCCAAACGGAATGGTGATTCGTTGACTATAAATGAGTTCATCTGAATAATTCTCTTTCATAATTAGTGATAAATTAAAAAAATGTATCTTGCAAATCATTAATCAATGATTTCTGACATGAAGAAAATTGCATTTATTATACTGTTGCTGAGCACAATTGCTTTTATGACATCTTGCGAAAAAGATGATGATAAACAAATTACAGACGTTAAAATAAAGACGAGTTTCAATACCTTGAAACAAGGAATTGTGAAAAAATCAACGAAGTCCTTTACCTATGAAACGCCTCAAGAGTATTTAATCGCAATAAAATCTGCACGCTTAATCGGAAGTGGTGAAACCGCGGATTTTTTGATTTTTGACATGAACGATTTAGCCTCATCTGTTATTTATGATTTTACCGGTGATGCCGATGTCTATTCTTTACTACAGGGAAATGCTGTCCCTGAGGGAGATTATGAAGCAATTCAACTGGAAACTTATTATCAACAAATGTTAATCTCTATTATGACGATTGATCGTGGATTGGAGTATCGAAATTTTCGCATTTACTTGTCGGATGATGCAGAAGTGGAAGATGGATTGCATCAGTCGGGGGATATGTGTCAGGTGAATAACGGTGTAGAAATCGGTTGGTTAATGGGAGAGGCACAATATCCGAATATGGACCCGGTTACTCCGCGTGAAGCTGCTTATACACACAATGGTGATAGTGTAACATGGTATGATTTTGCCGGGAAAAATGCACAGAATTTTGGTCCCTTCGGGAGTATAGAGTTCATGTTGAATGCACCGCAACCGATATATCATGCGCTTTTGAATTTTAATTTTGAAGACGCAAGCGGCGAGGAATTGGTGGTTGATTTTAATATAAATAATGTATGGCAATTTGAGGATAAAAATGGCGATGGGCATTTTGGTGCAGAAGATCTCGATGAAGAAGACCCGACGCAATGGCACTTGGCAATGCCAGAAATTACTGTGAGTTTCAATTAATTTTACTGGACAACAATGATTATATTTTATGGAATTACCGCCTCGGCATCCGCTACACTTTCGGTAATAAGAATGCAGCATAGTGTGCCGAGAAGCAATGATTTGGATATAAAGTGCATTGCATGCTGTAATTAAAATGGTGGAATCGACCCACAAAAGTCGTTGTACAGGCAATGGCTTTATCCCGGAAAATTCATGCCATTCTCTTTCTGCAAATTTGAGTTAATAGAAAAATGGG
>CAYOUD010000237.1:0-1968 GCA_964407055.1 uncultured Bacteroidales bacterium
AATATTATTTAATTTCACTATCGTGTCAACGCATCCATATGGGCTAGTTACAATGAGTGTGTCGTTTAAACTTGCCAGCATGTCCATTGTACCCTGAAAGATTGAATCTGTCAGTATCTCAATGGGATTTTCCATATTTAAAATATGCCCACTTCCCATATGGTACTCCCATGATACCGCATTCTCTGATTGTGAAGTATATTGAATAATAGCAGGCAGCTCACAAAAGTTATTCCCGGATACACTAAAATCCGCTGTGACAAAATCAACAGTTATGTTTTTGCTGATTTCATCTTCGCAGCCGTCGTCATTCCAGACTGTTAGGCTTACAGAATAAACACCAGGTTGTGAAAACTCATGTTGTGGATTAACCTGATTTGATGTGGCGCCGTCTCCAAAATCCCACCTTAAATGACGATAAGCCGATGAAAGATTTTGGAATTGAACTGTTCTTGAGCAAAAAATTGTGTTGCCTGGTGTGAAATCAGCAATAACAGGGGCAATTTCTATCATGTCCTCTTCAGTGATGCTTGCACTGCAATTATTCAAATTTGTTATGGTGCAGGAGACATCAAAACTGCCTTCTGCATGGTATATATGTGTTGGATTCATTTCTTGGCTGCCGGTATTGTCCCCAAAACTCCATTCCTGCGATAGTAAAGCCTCATCAGTGTTTAATGAAAAAGGAACTTCCGGGTTTTCCTGACAAAAACTTTGCATACTTGCACTAATGTCAAAAGTTGGCTTTGCATAAGCTTCTGCAACCGCTTCGAAATATTTTGTTTGAACACAGGTATGCTCAGAAATGGCAGTTAAAAGCAAGTTATATTGCCCCGCATTTGAAAAATTAATATCCACACTCTCGCCTTGGAAAATTGTACCTGTGCCAAAATCCCATTGATATTGCACATTATCCTGATTCGATGTTTGTGCGGTAAAACTTCGTTGAAAAGGAACACAACCTGCTTCATCACCAATCTCTGTCAAATTAATATTAGGTTTTGCATAGACTATTATCGCATCTTCAATAATTAAACTATCAGCGCCCAAGTTATTTGAAACGATTAAGCGCACGGTATAATTTCCGGCATGATTGTATATTGCCTGAGGGTTTTCAAGTTGCGATGTGTTTCCATTTCCCAAATCCCAATGATATTGCAATGAATCTCCTTGTGATGAATTAATAAAACTAACAGTAACAGGAGTGCAATTTCCGGCCTGTTCCACTGTGAAATTTGCCTGTGGCATTTGAGCTGCTGCACTGTATGCAATAAAGTTGGCGATTATGGTAAGAATTATAATATGTTTTTTCATTTCGATTTATCGATTAAATTTGTTATTATTGACAATACTAAAGTACGGTGTTGATGAGCCTAATTATAGAGGGAAAAGCCGTAATTTATCGTCTAAGTATTTTTGCTGAATTGACTCCTTGTTAATACTTAAGTTTTAATAGGAAAGTGCTTAATTAATGTAAACTATTTTTGTTATTAAAGCCATGCTGTATGAAAATAATGCTTATCGAAGACAATGAATCATTAAACCGATTGGTAACGTTTCGTTTGGAAAAATTAGGATATGATGTTTACGGATATACTCTGGCAGCACAGTTAATTGATAATTATCTTAAAATTAATCCTGATTTGCTTTTGATTGATTTTAGTTTGCCTGATATGAACGGGAAAGAGCTCGTTGAAGTGCTGAGAGAAATGAAATATGATGCTCCGTTTATCATCGTTACAGGACATTCGGACATCAATCTGGCAATTGATTTAATGAAATTGGGTGCGCTTGATTTTGTTGTTAAGGATGAAAACTTTCAGGAGATTCTTCCGTCCGTTATTCAGCGAGTTGACGAGCAAATTACACTTAAGAAGAAAATGGAGAAAATTCAAAAGCAACTTATTGAGAATGAGGCTTTATATCGTAATACAGTAAATCAAATTCCTGATCCGATTTTGTATTATT
>CAYOUD010000238.1:0-1820 GCA_964407055.1 uncultured Bacteroidales bacterium
TATCTACACAAAGGGAATCGCATGAATAATGCGGGTTAATGCTTTAACTTACTGCGGCCCATTTTTCTATTAACTCAAATCTGCACAAAGGGAATGGCATGAATTTTCCGGGTTAAGCCTAATATGCTCATTGTTTTTTAAAAACAATCACAAATAAAATTGAGATTAGCAGAATTAATCCAGTTCTTTCATAAACTTTTCATTTGTTAACAATTGTTTTACATGGTGGAAGTTGTCTTGATCGTAAACTTTTTCCTGAGCTGTTTTAAAGAACACATAGCGTGAGGCTTCATTGTTAATAATAATACCTAACTTCATTATTTGCGATGTCGTAAAACAATATTTTTCTGTGTATTCCATGCAAATAATTGCTTTTTCCTTATCATTATCGAATTGTGCAACAGTATTTGCAAATGCCAAAAATGGCTTCTCACTTAAATATTTATCACAGCCTTTATTTTTCCCTGTATAAGCCGTTGCATCTGGGAAAGTAATCGAATTATTAATTTCTTCAAGCTGATTTTCCTCAAGCTCAGTTTCTGTTGCTTCAGAAGTGTTCTCTGCTTCCTCTGTATGCTCGCTTAAAGTATTCTCTTCAACTTCCTCTTCTTCAATGATAAGATCTTTATCATCATCTTCACCTTTATCGTATTGCCTGTCTCTCTTTCTATCTCTCATTTCAAGAAATTCCTGATAAGATGTAATATCCGTTTCCTCAAGGCCATATTTTCTATTTTCAGCTTGAATGTATTCCCATAGAATTGTCTGATAAGAAAACTTTTCAAAACCATCAACAATAATGATTGCATTCGATTTATCGGTAATACTTGGGTATATACCCTTTACAAAACCAAAGCGATATTCTTCTTCATTAAAAAGCAGTGATAATTTGTATGCCTGATTTGATGAGATGTGTTTTCGCTTGATGATTCGAACACCTTTTTTCATTCTTCTCTCGTCGCTTTCAGGTTTTTCTATCCTCTTGGTTAGAAAATTATAAGACCAGCGACACATTGGTTTGTGTGACTCAATTTCTTGGGAAAAGGCAGCTCCTGCAATTAAGACTACTGATAAAAACAATACGAGTTTTTTCATGATGCATATTTTTTCGAAGATATTAAATAAATCAATTCAAAAAAAGTGCCAAGTCCTGTGAAAACTTTTAAGAATCAATTAATTTGTAAGCTATAACATAATTTTATTGGCTTGATTAACTATGAATTAACCAGGAAAATTTATGCAATTGAATTCGTAAAACAAACCGGATTAGAAATAACATAAATTATTGCGCTCTAAACCTCATGTTTTGCCATAATAGCCAAGGTAATTTCGCTGCGAACATCCGATTTTGAGGTTTGGTTTAGATAATTTGACACAAGTTGATGATTATTTTTATCGTTCAGACTGTATGATGTCAGCTTTTTGCAAAACCATCCTCGATTACTATTTGCTGACAGCAATTGGTTATCAATCAGGTTTTCTGTGACATGCAATGCAATGGTTTCATTTGCAGCCAATTGCTTAATCCAATAAGGCACCGATTTTCCAGTGGCAACAGAAATTTGATCTGCAACCTGATCGATAATGCTATGACCGGTTGTATTTTCAGATCCGGAATGGATATTTTCTGACTCATCAATCCGAATTTTATGCATGAGATTTGCCTCATGAATCACAGCTTCTGCCAATGCATTTCGAAGCCTACGATTCTTTCCTGCAAAAGCGGATGATTTCCCATAATGCAAAAGCAATATGCGGTGTGGTATTTTTAATTGTAACGCAAAGGGACGCGAAAATGCAAAGGGGCGCAAAAGAAACAC
>CAYOUD010000239.1:0-1820 GCA_964407055.1 uncultured Bacteroidales bacterium
TAGATTGAAATAAGTTTTCATCACCAATTCCCATCCATTGGTTTCGGTGTAAACCGGACGCACTAAAAGTTTTACTTAAGCCGGTGTAAGCTGGATTTATCAGTGTTTTATGATGATAAAATTGGGAATAGTTTAAATCCTGAGCCATGCCGAATTGAATGCTCAAGGCGATTACTATTACTAATACAATTGCTCTCATGTTAAGCGTATTTTTAATTTACTTAAAGATACGTGGATAATACAGTTTTTGAAACAGGTAAAACACCTAAAATCGTATCAGTAGCAAGACTTAGGGGATGTATGAAAAACACTCAGGTATTTTTACGGATGTATGTTTATTGCGAAGCGGGTTTGTGAATAAATCTAGTCATTTTTTAATCAAAAAACCAATTAGCGAATGACAAGAAATGTTCCTGTATTCTTTGTTTTTCCAGACTTGGTTTCGTAACTCCACGAGCTTCCGTCGGTAAATTCAGCATCAATTTGCCAAACATAAACCCCCTGATCGGCATATTTTCCATTGATTGTTCCATTCCAGGCATCAACAGGACTGCCATCCATGGGATCAAGCGCTGTTGATTCAAAAACAACTTTGCCATTGCGATTAAATATTGTTAGGTGATAAAAGCTGAGTGATTTTCCTTTGGGTAAAAACACTTGTTGTTCGCCAACTCCCTGTTCTGGCATGATTGCATTTGGAACGAACAAACCGTTAAAATAATCCATACTTACCGTTTGAATTTTTGTATCGACACATCCGTGAGCATTTGTAATTGTCAGTGATGTTTGAAATGGATCTCCACCAAAATCAGCATAGGAATTGTAACGATGCAAAGGGTTTGTTTCAAAGCTTTCATATCCGTCTCCAAACTCCCAGTTTATTTCGTAAGTCGCTGTGAAAGCATTGGATTCATTTTCAAATTGAATTTCCCCATATCCTTCAGGATGATTAAGATTATCATTTGCTTGCATTGAGAAATCAGCCTTAGGCGATTTATGCACAACAATGGTATTATCCTTATTAATGGTATCCACACATCCGTTTGCTGTCTCAGTGATCATGGTAATTGAGTAATTTCCGTGATTTAAACTTAATTGATTATTTGTGCTTACTTCTTCTCCAACAAAATAACTTGTAGAAATTATACTGTCGCTATTTGTGTCAAAAGATGTAAGATTATTAAAATTAATATCTAAAGGTTCACATCCTACTGTCTCTGAGATTTCAAAATTTGCTTCAACAATAGGTAGTATTTTTACCGTTTTGATGGTGGTGTCGCTGCAAGAAAACTGATTCGTACTAATTAGTGTTACAAGGTGTTCAGCGGCATGTTCATAATTATAAACGGGATTTTCAACTTCTGATATTGTTTGCGCTGGTCTTTCGCTTTCAAATATCCATTGATAAGATTCTGCGTCAATACTTTCGTTTCTAAAAGAAACTTCTTTTGGGAGAACGCATGCTTGTGGATTATTGATATTAAATGAAAAGCCACTTTCTGGTTTTGGATGAACGGTTATTTGTTGTGTGCTTGTATCTGCACAATAGGAACCATTTTGTAATACATATTTGGCAATTAATTCATTGTCATAGGTTCCAGATTGAGCATATGTATGCACGGGTTCGCATTCATAACTGAAATTCCCATCTCCAAAGTTCCATTGATAACAATTGGCACCGATTGATTGGTTGTATATTTTGAGTTGCTCACCAAGACAAAGTCTGTTTGTTTTTTCTGTAAAAACAGCTTTTACTAGAGGGATTTCAATCTCAAATTCAAACGCTTTACTGCACGAACCAATTGCATCGCTTTCTAATA
>CAYOUD010000240.1:0-1813 GCA_964407055.1 uncultured Bacteroidales bacterium
AAATGAATTGTATCGGCAATTTTGATTCACAATCGGTATTAGTATCTAACTATTTGCGGTGAATTTTTTGGGATAGGTGATGGATTGTGTGTTTGATGGCGAAGTTCTGAGCTGCTAAAAAGCCTGTCAACACTGACTATTAAAAACCCGTTTTAAAACATATAGATTTTTTGCTTTTGGTTTGCTAGATTAAATATAAATTTGGATTTTTGTTTAGATATTTTGAGTTTCAATTTAATACGATTGTATTATGACAAAAATGACATCACAAGATTACATCGCACGGGAAGATAAATTTGGTGCGCACAACTATCACCCGTTACCAGTTGTCCTTGAAAAAGGAGAAGGTCCATTTGTTTGGGACGTTGACGGAAAACGATATTTCGATTTTCTTTCTGCTTACTCAGCAGTGAACCAGGGTCATTGCCACCCAAAAATTGTGAAAGCAATGACTGATCAGGCGCAAAAACTCACATTAACTTCCAGAGCATTTTATAATAATGTGTTGGGTGAATATGAAGAGTATGTCACAAAATACTTTGGTTATGACAAAGTATTGCCAATGAACTCAGGTGCTGAAGCAGACGAAACAGCTCTCAAACTTGCCCGCAAATGGGGATATGATAAAAAAGGAGTTCCTGAAAATCAAGCGAAAATTGTTGTTTGTGAAGGAAATTTCCATGGTCGCACGATTACCATAATTTCCATGAGCACTGATCCGGATGCATATAAAGGATATGGTCCTTATACTCCCGGATTTGAAATAGTCCCTTACAATGATCTTCCGGCTTTGGAAAAAGCACTTGAAGACCCGAATGTTGTTGGGTTCCTCGTTGAGCCAATTCAGGGAGAAGCCGGTGTTTATGTTCCTGAAGACGGATACATTAAAAAAGCATATGATGTTTGTAAGAAAAACAATGTGCTTTTTATTGCTGATGAAGTACAAACAGGAATTGCTCGTACAGGAAAACTGTTAGCTGTTGATCATGAAAATGTACGTCCTGATATTGTAATTCTTGGTAAAGCGATTTCCGGTGGAGTATTCCCCGTGTCTGCTGTGCTTGCTGATGATGATATTATGCTCGTAATTAAACCGGGCGAACATGGTTCTACTTTCGGTGGAAACCCAATTGCTGCTAAAGTAGCAATTGCTGCACTCGAGGTTGTCAAAGAAGAAAAACTTGCTGAAAAAGCAGAGACACTCGGGAAAATTTTCCGTGACGAAATGCGGGCAATTAATTCTGATATGATTGGACTCGTCAGAGGCAAAGGATTACTCAATGCAGTGGTTGTAAATCCCAAAGATGGAAAAGAAGCTTGGGACGTTTGTGTTGAATTGGCAAATGAAGGCCTTTTGGCAAAACCAACGCATCAGCACATTATCCGCTTTGCGCCTCCGCTCATTATTACTGAGGAACAATTACGTGAAGGAATTGAAATTATCAAAAAAGTATTCAAAAATTTTGAATAGAAAGTACTTTACACGACAATAATTAAAAAAGCTGTCCGCCTACTGGCGGATGGCTTTTTTAATTCAATGAAATGAAACCTGTCATTCATCAACGATATTGAGCCGTTCGTCAAAGCTCAAACTCCCTTAATGCAGGAGAATTGCATGTAAGTCAAATACTACACTGTATTCGTCAAAAGAACTTTTAAAACCGCTGGCTTTAGGCGTATTTTGTAATTGTAATAATTAAAAACGCCACAAAAATGAAAAATTTAATTGCCACAATTTTAGCTTTAGGGGACTTCTACTAATTCTTTCGCATCAAGATTTTCAGCGTTTTTCATAGACAATGAAATTTTTTGA
>CAYOUD010000241.1:0-1786 GCA_964407055.1 uncultured Bacteroidales bacterium
AAATCTGTGGTTTGCTTAACAAGCATTCCTTTTTCAGTCCATTTCAATTCAGCAGCAATAAATTGTGATATATACAAGGCTTCATTATTGTGGAAAAAGATATTTCTTCCGTATTTTGAATGATTCTCCATTCCGCTTCCAACGCAACAGGTAAACCCATAAGGATCCTGATAAGCTTTATGACCGCCCATTTCGAGTGAAAGATTATAAATAACCCTTCCATCCTTTGGGTGTTGCGATGATAAAATATGATTAAAAAGTGCCCTTTCGTAAAAATCAGCGACTTCTGCATTGCCTTCCCACTCAAACAGGTGCCGCGACAGTTTTAGCATATTATAAACATTACACGTTTCAGTTGTATTCTGACTCAACCTGTTTCGTAAGGTATCGGCGGGACCAAAATATTCATGATTACAATTTCCTCCTGTCACATAACTGTGATGGTGGACTACCCTGTCCCAAAAGAACTCACTGATTTTTCGATCAGTTAAATCACCTGTAAGTTCGTATCGGCGTGCAGTGCCAACTATTTTTGGAATTTGAGTGTTTGCATGTTTTCCAGGAAGAATATCTTTTTCATGTGCCAAAGAATCAAGAATAGATTTATGGTGAAATACCTTTGAAAGATTAAGGTATTTTTCGTTTCCCGTAAATCCATATAATTCAGCTAATGATTCATTTATTCCCCCATGTTCACAATCTAACATATTTTGGATTTGTGCATCCGTTAAATCATCCACTATTGTTTCAAGCCAATCGGCAAACTTAGTATTAATGGGTAGCGCCTTGTTGATACCACACAATTTGTATGCATTGTTAAGCCCATCCATCACTTTATGCTGTGTATAAAAAGGCACCCAAATTCCGTTAAGATCAAATCCTTTTGAACGAATATCGCCTTTTGCAACTTCTTCTTCCAAAATCCTTTTTCCATCGGGGAATGCCCCTAAATAACCATCAGGATCAGCATTTTGGCAAATTTCCAATTCATCAACAATATATTTTACCCGCTCCAAAAACCGTTCATCACCAGTTGAATTATACATTAGCGCACATGCACTTAAATAATGACCAAGGCTGTGGCCTGCAATCGTATTGCTTTCCCAACCTTCATAATGTTCAGCTTTTGCCTCCAAACCAGCTTCTATCCGAAACTTTGCAAGCAAGCGATCTGGCTCGTAATTTAATAGGGATTGTATATTTAACTCGGTTGCCTGCTTGAATGGTCCATCCAACAGTTTAACATCCTTTAACGGAAAAGGCAATACTTTAAAATCAACTTGTTCCGGTCCTTCATTTCTAATTCTTGAATCCTGGGAAGAGGAACATGAACTAACAAAACAGATTGCAAACAAAAATAGCCCTAAAAACATAATGTTATTTTTTATCATTATTAAAGAGTTTATTGGTATTTTTATTTACAAAGCACCTTTAATCAGACATTATTTAACATACAGTATGTCTATAGAACTTATACAAATGTCGGTTAACCCACTATTTAATAGACCTAGACACTGTGCGTAAATAATATACACAGATATTGCTGACCTTAAACAAAAAGCACTATAGTAATTTTCATTTTACTGCGTTTTCAATTTCTGAAACAGAAAATACAGCCACATAAAAATCGAGGGCGACCTCCACCGTCCGGATAGGATCAGATATTGTTTTATCCTGCCACTTCTGAGAGGGTTTAATCCATTGGGATTGCCCGTTGATATTCACCTTTAGTTTCATTTGGAAACCTTCCACGCAATTTCCCCACCGATAACGCATTTTTCCATCC
>CAYOUD010000242.1:0-1758 GCA_964407055.1 uncultured Bacteroidales bacterium
TTAGAGACGTCTCAACAGAATATCTTTTGTATCCATGGAAAATCATTATCTTCGCAAAAAACGCTGATGCATATCACAATTGTTTATGAAGGGAAAATTCCGGTTAAAACTTACGGCGGCACAGGTCGGGATATTTGGTATCTTGGGGAAGAGCTCAGTAAGCGGGGACATAAAGTAACATATCTTGTTGGAGCAGGCTCAGAGTCTCAATTTGCAGATGTTATATTTTTGGATAAATCCCTCGATATTAATGTGCAAATCCCTGACAAAACAGATATTGTCAATATACATTATCCTCCTAAACAGCCTATCAAAAAGCCTTATATGGTTTCCATTCATGGTAATACAAACGACCCGAAAATAACATACCCCCTAAACACACATTTTGTCTCAAAAAATCATGCAGCGCGATATGGCTCAGATGCCTTTGTTTACAATGGAATGAACTGGGATGATTATCCAAAACCTAATTTGAATATGCCACGTAAAGGCTTCCATTTTTTGGGAAATGCAGCTTGGAAAGTAAAAAACCTAAAAGCAGCTATGAAAATTGCCCAAAGAAATAAAACTTCTCTGGAAGTACTTGGTGGTTACAGATTTAACTTTAGAATGGGAATGCGTTTTACCTTCAACCCGAAAATTCGATTTCACGGTATGGTTGGCAATGATGTGAAAGCGCATATTATTCAGCAATCAAATGGGTTAATTTTCCCCGTACTTTGGAATGAACCAATGGGATTAGCCATTATTGAAAGTTTATATTATGGCTCCCCCGTGTTTGGTTCGCCTTTTGGTGCATTACCTGAGTTGGTTGCAGAATCATTCGGTTATTTGTCTGACAATCTCCCAAAACTTGTTGATGCGGCAGCAAATGCAGATGAATATGACAATAAAACTTGTCACGAATATGCGCTTGAAACGTTTAATGCAAAACGAATGTGTGATAAATATCTCTTGTATTTTGAATGCATATTAAATGGAAAATATCTGAATGAAAAAGCGCCTCAATTAATTGAAAAACAAGAAATTAAATACCTTCCTTTTGATTGGGGATGATGCTTTAGTGGCCTTCTATTAATTCTTTTCTTTCAAGAAACAAAAGAAGTCCCCTTTAAAACTGAATAAAATGAAAAAAATAGAAAGTCGATTATCAGCAGAGAACGAATCCAATTGCTTTGGTTGCTCACCACGAAATCCCAAAGGGCTTAAAATGAAATTTTTCGAAGATGAGGATGAAGTGGTTTGTTTTTGGGATCCAGAATGGTATTATGATGGCTGGAATGGCATCTTGCATGGTGGGGTAAGCGCCAGTTTGTTAGATGAATTAGGGGAATGGCTTGTGTTTTCAAAATTAGATACTGCAGGGGTTACAACGGACCTTAATGTGAAATATAAAAAACCGGTTATCACAACTGAAGGGAAAATTGAAATCAGAGGGAAAATCATCAGACAAATAAAAAACCTTGTTATTGTTGAAGCTTGGATACTAAACAAGAATAACGAACGCTGTGTGGAAGCTAATATTCGGTATTTCACCTATTCAAAGTCTGTGGCTAAGGAAAAGTTTGACTTTAAGTCATAGCAATTAATCAGTTGTATATCAGTTTGTAAGAACCTGAATTTCGCCATCGCAAAAATTTCTTTTCTTTGAGCTTACGTATTAACCCGGAAAATTCATGCCATTCCCTTTGTGCAGATTTGAATTAATAGAAAAATGGGGTGCAGCAAGTTAAAGCATTAACCCGCATTATTCATGCG
>CAYOUD010000243.1:0-1544 GCA_964407055.1 uncultured Bacteroidales bacterium
CCTTTTCATTTTCCGAAATAATCGGAACAGGCTGTGGCTATTTTTTTTCTTGCGCATCAGGCTGTATGCAATTTCCTGTTATTCATAAATTGGTGGCTCTCAAAACATAAGAAACCCATCACTTTTTTCTTAAATTTGCACCATGAAAAATTATGTGACAGATACAATATGCGCAATTTCAACAGGAGGAATTGAAGCTGCTATCTCCGTTGTCCGTTTGAGTGGACCGGGTGCCATTTTAATTGCCGATAAAATATTCCAATCGAAACAATTACCTAATCTCTCCCATGCTAAGGGATATCGTATGTATTTCGGGAAAATCTCAGATCAACAAGCCGAAATTGATGAGGTTTTATTGTCTGTGTTTTTTGCACCAAAATCTTACACAGGTGAAAATATGATTGAGATTTCCTGTCACGGATCTCTTTTTATTCAGCAGCGAATTTTAGAACTTTTGCAGACAAACGGGGCACGAATTGCTGATCCCGGAGAATTCACGAAACGTGCTTTTCTAAATGGGAAAATGGACTTAAATCAGGCTGAAGCGGTTTCAGATTTGATTGCTTCCGATTCAAAAGCTTCACATAATTTGGCCTTGAACCAGATGAAGGACGGATTTAGTCGTGAGATTAAAACCATGCGGGATGATTTGCTTAAGCTGGTTTCTCTCATGGAGTTGGAATTGGATTTTTCCGAAGAAGATGTTGAGTTTGCAGATCGTACTGAGCTTAAGGATTTGATGAAGAAAATTCTGGAAAAGGTAAAGACATTACGCTTGGGTTTTCGTTACGGAAATGTGCTGAAAAATGGAATGCCGGTCGTTATTGCTGGAAAACCGAATGTCGGAAAATCAAGTTTGCTAAATACTTTACTAAAAGAGGACAGAGCCATTGTTTCAAATATTCCGGGAACTACGCGCGACAGTCTCGAAGATGATATGGTGATTGACGGGATTCGCTTTCGTTTTGTTGATACTGCCGGCTTGCGTGAAACAAACGATGAAATCGAAGGCGAAGGCATCCGCAGGGCATATGCTAAGATGCAAAAAGCCGGAATTGTTTTACTTATGGTTGAGGCAGATGATTCTGTAGAAGCAGTTGAGCAAATGTTGCAGCAAGTGGTAGGTAGGATAAATGATTTTGACGCTAGTTGTTTTCTTTTGCAGAACAAAGCAGATATTGCATCGCCTTTGCTTTTGAACAATAAAAAGCTCGAAATAATGTATCCTGGAATTAAGCTGTTCACTCTTTCAGCGAAAACAGGAGACGGAATTCCAGAACTAATAGATGCTATGGTGAATTCCGTCCGAGTTATGAAGGGAAATGCTGACATCATTTTAAGTAATATGCGTCATGTTGAGGCGCTTAAAAATGCGCAGGAAGCCTTGAATCGAGCACTGGGTGCATTAATCGGCGGAATTCCTTCAGATTTAGTGTCTCAGGATTTACGTGAAGTCTTACATCACCTCGGTCTTATCACCGGTGAAATCAGCACAGATGAGGTGCTTGGTCAGATTTTTAGCACTTTTTGTATCGGAAAGTAAG